>NZ_JBZXTS010000120.1:0-514 GCF_058895785.1 Staphylococcus sp. B1(2026) | reverse complement strand
GTTGTTTGTTCATTCTGATTACCAGGTGTCATTGAAAAAGCCAGTGGCAAACCATTACCATCCATAAATAAGCCCATTTGAACAATTGGATTAGGTCGATGTTCTTTTGATTTACCGTATTTTCTAAAATCATCAGCCGCCTCTATTTCAAAAAAATAATTCGTGCAGTCATAATAAAGTACATCTGTATTTCTATCTATAATTTTAGTAGATTGTTTGTATAGTTCACCTTGTATATAGTCACTTTCATTAGCGAATATTTCTAATGCACGATAAATGTGATGTAATTCAAAATTTGATTGTTCAATATAAATTTGGCGATGATCAAACATTGCCTTTTTACTTCTTGGGAATAAAATGCGATCATAAACTAATCTTGATAAAATTTGATTAAGATCAAAATTAAATCTATATTTTTTACTTATATTATCACACAATTGATTTAGCTTAAGTTCATGATAAATATTTTGTAAAAATAAATAGCCACCATTAAATACTGTTTGTTGATGGGATG
>NZ_JBZXTS010000119.1:0-536 GCF_058895785.1 Staphylococcus sp. B1(2026) | reverse complement strand
TATATTTAATTCTAGTATCGTATTAGCTGCTACTTCATTATTAATTGTGACATTAACTTCTTTTATTAGCCTTTTAATATCATTGGAATTACGTGTTTCTTTTAAAGTTGTAGCTCTATCTATTATTTTTAAAGCTCTGTCAATTTGTTGTTGTCTTAACTTCTCTTGATAGTGTCGATATTTTACTGAATAAGAAACAATCAAACGTTGTTCTAAACCATTTTCATTTATCCATCTTTCTTTATAAAAAATTAATTCAGGTTGATTTAGTTCATTAATTTCTGTCAAAGTATAAGTCTGAGATTGATGACTTAATGACCAACCATCTCTATCTAAAGCCCATGTTTTAAGTTGTTTTTTTAATTTTTTTAAAGATTGTGTTGTAATAAAACGTCTATTTCCACGCTGATTAAATTTTCTATTAGATAATGAAGATAAACCTGCATCTGTACATACGATAAAATCTTGTTTTTCAAAATTTTTGATGATTTTTCTTTCTAAAGGTTGTAATGTTGTTTGTTCATTCTGATTACCAG
>NZ_JBZXTS010000118.1:0-547 GCF_058895785.1 Staphylococcus sp. B1(2026) | reverse complement strand
TATGTGAAAGATGAACAAAAAGCAATCATTAACTATATCGAAAAAGATACAAATAAAGTGTTATCAGATCCGAAAGAAGAACGTGGTCAATCAGGTGAAACTATTCCGACAACATCATCAAATGAAAAAGTAAAAGATTTAATCAATAAAGGTTATGTCTTAGTAACGAATGGTTTTAATCCGGAAAATGAAACACCAACATTCGATAAAGATAAAAAAGAAGATCAGAGATTTACAATTGTCTTTACACCACGTATTGACGAAGTACCACCAACAGCTCCAAAAACATCAGGTACACCTGTAGATCCAAATAATGAAGATGGACCAAAATGGCCAGAAGGCTTGAAAGAATCAGATTTAAATAAAGTGATTAATCGTACAGTAACGTACACATATGAAAAAGCAGATGGTAAAGAAGCTTCACCAACATATAAAGATATGGTGAAATTTACAAGAACAGCGACAGTTAATCACGTTACAAAAGAAGTAACTTATGGACCATGGGTAGCTGAAAATAATGATAGTACATTTGATAAACATACATCAC
>NZ_JBZXTS010000117.1:0-549 GCF_058895785.1 Staphylococcus sp. B1(2026) | reverse complement strand
ACCAACAAAAAGTTGACACTATCGAGTAAGCATAAAAATTAGGTGAAATGTAATTATTTTGATATAATTAATAATATCAATTATAACGATAAGGAGAATAAATTATGTTAGCTGTATATATCAATTTTAAAGGTAATGCCAGAGAAGCTATTGCATTGTATGAAAAGGTTTTTGAGACGAAATGTCATGAATTAAAAACATTTGGTGACATGCCAGACAATCCTAATGCACTGATTCCTGATGATATTAAAGATCAAATAATGCACGCCGCAATGACTATTGAAGGTACTAATATTATGATTTCTGATACACCAGATATGGCGGGTGTTGATGTCGTGATGGGGAATAATATTTCATTAATTATTAATCGTCCCGATGGTAAAAATTTTGAAGAAATGTTTGACTTACTTGCAGAAGAAGGTACGGTAACAATGCCTTTAGAAAAAACATTTTGGGCAGTAAAATACGGTTCTTTAATTGATAAATTTGGTATTAACTGGGTATTCAATCAAGAATAAAAAATAATGAACTGCTACCAGTCAAGTGGAT
>NZ_JBZXTS010000116.1:0-567 GCF_058895785.1 Staphylococcus sp. B1(2026) | reverse complement strand
GTCGCAATATTATTTGCAATTCATCGAAATAAAAAAACAAGACACTTAAGTCTTGTTTTAATAATACCAGTAGTCGGGGTCGAACCGACACGTCCTCGCGGACACCGGATTTTGAGTCCGGCGCGTCTGCCAATTCCGCCATACTGGCAAAAATATTACTTATAAATCATATAATATTTTATTGATAAAGTCAATTATTTTTTACATAGAATACTTGTGTACCATAACTTTAAGATATAATATAAGCGTTTTTTTAATGGTAGTAATAGTATTAAATTATTGCTAATTAAAATGATTGAGTAAAATTAACTGTATTATCTTTATTTTTTATCATCACAAAAAATCCAAAGAACAAAGAATAAAATATATTCAACAAATAATAAAAAATTAAAAAT
This sequence comes from Staphylococcus sp. B1(2026), assembly GCF_058895785.1. NCBI lineage: Bacteria > Bacillati > Bacillota > Bacilli > Caryophanales > Staphylococcaceae > Staphylococcus > Staphylococcus sp. B1(2026). The sequence goes on along the minus strand of NZ_JBZXTS010000116.1, from coordinate 172 downwards.
TTTACTATCTATAAATAAAGATGTAATATATGTAAGACAAGAAATAGACAAATACATGAATATTATAATTTTTGAATTTATTTTTTTAATACACATTATTTCTTCAGCATCCTTTCAAATTTTTAAATGATATTTATATTTAAATATTAGCAAATATAATAATAAAAAAACA
>NZ_JBZXTS010000115.1:0-570 GCF_058895785.1 Staphylococcus sp. B1(2026) | reverse complement strand
CCTGAATTTGACACTTTTACCAAAAGAAAAACGCTGTAAAGCTATATATATCAAGCTTTATAGCGTTTTTGTCATACCTAAAAAAAGGCGTAAACTTTCTATAATTTCGTCTGTTTAAAAATTTTTTTCAGTTTTTTTAATGATAAAATTTCATAGTCTGTTCTAAAATTGAATGTTTCATGAAGTTTGTCAGTAATATCTGTTCTTGTATAAAGTGGTATTAATCCTTCACCTTCAACATTTTTAAAGTCCATATGTCTAATTGTATCAAGAATATCATGGTAGGAGATAGAATTGTTGAGTTTATTTTCAAGTATTCTAAAAATAAGTAATGCAATGAAACAAGTTAAAAAATGTGCTTCAATACGTGTTTTTATAGATAAATTAATAGGTCTTGCTTTAAAATCACTTTTCATGATTCTAAAACTTTCTTCGATTTCCCAACGCCCACGATTAATTTTTATGATTTGTTCTACAGTTAAATTATCTGCATTAGTACAAATACCATAAAAACCATCATATTTAGCTTCTTCATTTATTTTATCTATATTTAATTCTAGTATCGTATTA
>NZ_JBZXTS010000114.1:0-576 GCF_058895785.1 Staphylococcus sp. B1(2026) | reverse complement strand
CTGCTCGTCAAGCAGAAGCTCAACGTAAAGTGAAAGAAGAAGAAGCTGCTCGCCAAGCAGGAGCCCAACGTAAAGTTCAAGAAGAGGAAGCCACTCGTCAAGAAGTAATAACTTTTCTAGCAGAAAACCAAGTACATCCATTACTACAAAAACAAGAAAATTCAGCAACAGAAATGCAACCTAAAGTAGGGAAAGAAATTCAAACTGATGAAAATAAAGAATTAAATAGTCAAAAAACAGAAGTTCACTCAGATGAATCGTTACAAAATAATAATTCATCTGAGTCAAAGGTACACAACAAGGATATGAAAGATTCTTTAAAAGAAGCTGTTACAAAAAATGAAGAAAAAGAATCAAAAAATAAACGAAAAGAAGATGAAGAAGATAACTTAAGTTTTATTGGAAAAGTAGGATTGCTTTTCACAGGTTTATTTGCAGCAATAGTCGCTTTATTTAGAAGAAAAAATAAATAAAATTTTATATTAAAATATAATAAATAACCACTGATATTATTTGATTCAGTGGTTATTTTTAGGGTTCTATAATTTAAAGTGGATTGTCAACACTTATCTGAAC
>NZ_JBZXTS010000113.1:0-618 GCF_058895785.1 Staphylococcus sp. B1(2026) | reverse complement strand
ATATTATTAGGATTTTCTTTATATTTTTTTGTTTGTTCTTTTCGATAGTTACCATAGGGTATTAAAGCTATTTTACCTAACTCGTCTGTGATGTAGACATAATTTTCCTCACTACCATAACCTGCATCGGCTACAATATAATTAAACGCATTTAGACACGCCATTTTTTCTAAAAATGGTTTTAATGTACGGGTATCTGTTGGATTCGGAAAAATATCATAATGTAGTGTATATTGATGATTGGTACCTATTTGTAAATTATAACCAGGTTTTAATTGACCATTCTTCATATGATCATCTTTCATACGCATAAAAGTAGCATCGTGATCTGTTTTTGAAAAACTATTGCGACCATTAAATGTTTGATTAGCGTGTTCATATTTAACTTTTCTTTCTAAAAAATCTTTCATCATTTGTCGATGATATTTTTTAAGTCGGCGTCTTTTTCTTTTATTTTTAGAACCACCTTTAATGATTCTAGGTTCTTCTGCTATTTGTGTTTCTACTTCTTCAAGTAGTTCATCTGTTTTTTGGATTAATTGATTTAAACCTTCACTTGTGATTTGCGCTTCTTTTGATAGTTCAATATCTACACCTTCTTGAATTAATGTATCATAT
>NZ_JBZXTS010000112.1:0-674 GCF_058895785.1 Staphylococcus sp. B1(2026) | reverse complement strand
AACGCCTTGATTTAAAATTCTATTATTTATGCTGATGACTATTTTGAATTTAATTTTACAATCCATTGATTTGAAAATTAGATGTAGTGTTATTTATTTGTAATATATGTAAATAAATAACGTTATCAATCTCAAAAAAAGATTTTTTCATTTTAAATTAATTATATGTATTTTTATGCATTATTTTTTCTTTGTTGAATCTTACATCATTTATAAATCAATGGTTTTTTAATTTTTAAAAAATAAAAATGTATATAAACACTTTATTTTATGAGTATTTTGTATAGACTTTATTTTAGGTGTTTTTTTCTTGTTAAAAAAGTTGACAAAGACATATGCCAAGCTTATTATGTATGTTATGTATTCTGAACATGTAGTAATTATACTTTTAGTTCAATACTTAAAAATCAAATTGTAAAATTATAGGAGAAAATATGGTAGGTAAGAATAATAGTAAGTTGCTTAAGCAAAGAGTAGCACGTAAGGTTGATTTTTATTCAATCAAAAAAATGAAATTAGGAGTAGCTTCAGTTTTAGTTGGTGGATTGATGTTTTTAGGTATGTCTTCTAATGCACAAGCATCAGAAGTAATAAGTGAGACAACAAATAATGATGCAGTACAACCAGACGCAACAACATCAGCAGATGATGAAGAAGCTAAAAAGTTAGAAGAA
>NZ_JBZXTS010000111.1:0-716 GCF_058895785.1 Staphylococcus sp. B1(2026) | reverse complement strand
ATGTTATTTTGAATGGTTCCAAAACCAACAATGTGACAAGTATTGTAAAATATAAGGAGTTGTGAATGTTAGAAAATAAATTAAATATTATCAATCAAGCGGAACTTCATAAACAAGAAGAAATTTTAACTAAAAAACGTGCTAAAGAATTAATTGATACTAATAAATTATTTGATTTTGAAATAGGTACTTTTCAAGGTTTAGCAGATATTCATTATTATTTATTTCAAGATATTTATTATTTTGCTGGAAAAATAAGAGATGTGAATATTGCTAAAGATGATTTTCAATTTGCACCACGTATTTTTTTACAACAGTCATTAGAATATATAGATCAATTACCACAATCAACTTTTGATGAGATTATTGATAAATATTCTGATATGAATATAGCACATCCATTTCGCGAAGGGAATGGTAGAAGTATGAGATTATGGTTAGATAGTATGCTTCGACACACACTAGGTAAAATAGTCAATTGGAATATGATTACTAAAGAAGAGTATTTAAATGCAATGAAACGTAGTCATGTTTCAACAGGTGAATTAAAATATCTTATTCAAACACATTTAACGGATGATTTGAGTAAAGCTAATTTCTTTAAAGGCATTGACGCATCATATTATTATGAAGGGTATAGTACTTATAAAACAGAAGATTTAAGCGATTAAGTTGACTATGTATTTATAGAGAATCATTCAAAATTGAAGCTTTGT
>NZ_JBZXTS010000110.1:0-827 GCF_058895785.1 Staphylococcus sp. B1(2026) | reverse complement strand
TTTGGTTTGGGTATACTAATATAGATAGATAAAATAAGGGGATTATAATTAGAAAAACAACAAATTTTAAAAGAGAAAGTGCTTGTGACATGGAATGAAAAATATGCGATAAGAGAAAAAATACGAAGAGATGGCGCAATAGAATACGCTAAAAAATTAATTGATGCAGAACTATTTAGAAGCACAGCTAAGCGTGGTGATAAGAAATATCTTGAATTGAAAATAATTGATAAAGAAACAGGCGAAGAACAGCCAGTCTTCCCTATCATTGAACTCAATCAAGAAGCAAGGATTTTGATAGTCAATTTGATGGCATTAATGTACTAGTAACAAGTTACATTATCTTATCAGATGAAGAAATTTTAATACATTACAAGGAACTTTCACGAATTGAAGATTGTTTCAGAGTAACAAAAACAGAGTTAAACTCTAGACCTATTTTTGTTTGGACCAAAGAACATACAGAAGCTCATTTTTTAACATGTTTTATGGCACTAACATTTTTAAGAATTATACGACATGTAACTAATTGGGAGATAAGCCCTCAGAAAATAATTGAAGCATTAAACAGTGCCAAAACCATTAAATTAAATCAAGGTTACTATCAAGTCCAAGCTAATCCTGATTAGTCAGAATTCAAGAATTATTAGGCATTGATTGGCATAATCGTATTGTGAAAGTTGAACAATTAAATAAGTACGGAAAAAGTTGGTTCACAACATTAAAAAATAAAAAATTCTCTTATAACCCTTGAGCAACAAGCTTTGTAAGAGAATTGTAATTTCAAAACTGCAAAAGTCAGATATAAGAAAATTCAAAAAGAAATT
>NZ_JBZXTS010000109.1:0-906 GCF_058895785.1 Staphylococcus sp. B1(2026) | reverse complement strand
AGATGACTTTGTCATCTCTTTTTTATTTTATAGTATTTATGCTAGTTTATAGTGTTTTAATCATGACTATGTTATAATTTTAAAGTATATTTTAGAAAGTGAGAAATTAAAATGGGACGTAAATGGAATAATATTAAAGATAAAAAAGCTGCTAAAGATGCCAACACTAGTAGAATTTATGCGAAATTTGGACGTGAGATTTATGTAGCTGCTAAATCTGGTGAACCAGATCCAGCATCGAATGGTGCGCTAAAAGTAGTTTTAGAAAGAGCTAAAACATATAAAGTGCCTAAAACTATTATTGATCGTGCAATCGAAAAAGCTAAAGGTGGCGGAGATGAAAGTTTTGACGAATTAAGATACGAAGGCTTTGGTCCAAATGGTAGTATGATTATCGTGGATACTTTAACGAATAATGTTAATAGAACTGCTTCTGATGTGCGTGCTGCATTTGGTAAAAATGGTGGGAACATGGGTGTTTCTGGTTCAGTAGCTTATATGTTTGAACCTACTGCTGTATTTGGTGTTGAAGGTAAAACAGAAGATGAAATTTTAGAAATTTTAATGGAAGCTGATGTAGAAGCACGTGATATTTTAGTTGAAGAAGAAACTATCATTATTTATGGAGATTCTACAGAATATCATAATATTCAATTAGCTTTAACTGATGCAGGTATTAATGATTTTACTGTAGCTGAAATTTCTATGATTCCAACAACAGAAGTGAGTTTAACTGGAGATGATTTAGTTAAATTTGAAAAATTAATTGATGCTTTAGAAGATCTTGATGATGTACAGCAAGTTTATCATAATGTAGATGAAAATTAAATGTAATAAGAGTTAGAAATGATCACTATGATTTCTAACTCTTATTTTTGTATAAGATAGGTTGTAAAATTAAATGCG
>NZ_JBZXTS010000108.1:0-909 GCF_058895785.1 Staphylococcus sp. B1(2026) | reverse complement strand
GGGTATTAAATACTCTTTCAACTCGCCCTTTTGCTTGGGGCACAGAAGTTGTTTGAATACCTACACCTAACTGTTGACAAGCATAAGTAAATTGAGTAAAGGTATCTTCTTCAAGAGACTTCTTCACTTTAGATTCATATTCAAATATCGTACGACGATCTGTTTTAAACTCGTTAGGAATCCCATACTTCGTTAAAATTTGATGAAACAAAGTATAATAACCTTTTAAAGTTTCTTCTTTTTCAAACCAAGCACCAACAATATGACTAGAGGCATCATCAATAGCGATATATAAATGGACTTTATTACCGGTACCAAACCAATCATGAGAACTAGCATCCATTTGTATTTGTTCACCAAAATATTTTTTTCTCGGACGACTAGGATGTGCATTAAACGGGTCTAACGTTTCTAGTTTGTTGATAATTATTTTTTCTTCTCGTATTTTCTTTTCAGTTTCCAATAGTGATTTAAGTTGTTGTCTTACTTCACGTTTAGTTTTTTTACGAGCTTTAGGACTTAAAATGTAATGTTGATATAGTATAGTAGCGATAGTTGAACGAGAATAATGAATATTTTCTATTTCACTTAATTTCTCTGTAAAGTGAGTAAAATTAAACTTAGAATATTTTTCAATATACAACTTAACAATATTTTCTTTTAACTCACTGCTGATCGAATGGATAGGTTGACGACCTTTATTACCATGTTGAAAAGCTTGTTTACCTTCTTGTTTATATCTTTTAATTAGTCGATTAATGTGGCGTCTGCTGACGCCTAAACGAATCTCTGCTTTTTCTTTAGTGTATTTCCCCTCAACGACATATTTAATCACTTCATATTTGTTATACTCTTTCAAATTTAACACAACCTTTCTCATATTCTCCTCCTAATTTATAATATATATCT
>NZ_JBZXTS010000107.1:0-1033 GCF_058895785.1 Staphylococcus sp. B1(2026) | reverse complement strand
AAAACAGATCCTAAAACTTATCAATCACAACTTGAAGAAGTCAAAGCAATGGTCGAACGTGCTTCATTATGGCAAAGAGATCATTTTGACACATGGTATAGATTATTAAAACCTGAACTAAAAAACAAACTAATTCGTGACATAGATGTATGGGATGCCTATTATATAGACCGCACAGAATCATGGTTACCACAATATGGCAACACATCACAAACAGTATTAGACTTCTTCGGACCAGTAGATCATTACTATGAATTTGACGGTAATGGTGCTTACTCTATCGGAAATACAATTAATTATGTTGCTGATAAACTATTAGATCCTTACGGTAATTCCGTCTATACACATGAAATGGTACACGCTAATGATCAAACTGTCTATTTACAATATGGTCGTCGCCAACATATGGGCCCAGAATCATTTGCTTACGGTTTATTGCAAGTTCCTAATATGACAACTATCGGTTTAAATTTAATGTTTGAATTTCCTAAAAATAATCCAAATATTACGCATAATACAACACCACAACGTTTTAAAAAGGTAGAAGATTTACAAACTTATATGCATGGTGCTTTTGACGTGATGTATCTATTGAATTATACAGAAGCCATGTCATTAATCAATTCAGACAAATCAAAACAAAAATTATGGTTCAATAAAATTGAAAATACAAAAGATATTAATGTTAATAACATTGTCAGAACACTAACAGATAAAGAATGGCAAAATATTTCACTAATAAATATTAACGATCTAATAGATAATGGACTTATTAGTAAACGAGAATACGAAATAGATCAATATGATAGAAATGGTTACTATACAACTAATTTATTTTCACCTATTTACGGTACAGCTGAAAATACAAAAGGCGCACCTGGTGGCTTATCATTTAGACAAAATGCCTTTGAATTATTAGCTTATAAAGGCTATTATGGTGGGTTCATCCCTTATGTATCCAATCAACATTACAAAGAAGCTATAGCACAAGGAGACACGGATCTAAGCGATCAATTCTTAATCAAAAAAATAT
>NZ_JBZXTS010000106.1:0-1125 GCF_058895785.1 Staphylococcus sp. B1(2026) | reverse complement strand
GAGATGACTTTGTCATCTCTTTTTTAATAAGTTAATATAGATGTTTGGGAGATCCATCGATAAAAAAAACCAGGGCTCACAATCTCTATATCTCTTTTCATTTTATAGGATAAGGAGCATTTTATTATGTCAAAAAACTTTTTATTTTTAACAACTTCTGCGATTATTACTGCTTTATATGTAGTTTTAACATTAGCTGTTGCACCATTAGCATTTGGTGTTATCCAATTTCGTATAAGTGAACTTTTAAACCAATTAGTTGTCAGTAATAAAAAATATATTTGGTCAATTACATTAGGTTGTGCGATTGCCAATTTATATTCAGGAAATGGACCACTTGATCTAGTGATTGGTACAGCAGCAACATTTTTTGGTTTAGGTATTTCGATTTTAGCATTTAGATTTACTAAAAATAGTTCTCAAAAATATATTGTTAATACAGTATTATTTTCAACAATAGGTATGTTACCAATAGCTTGTATGCTATTCTATTTAGGGTTTATACCTAAAGGAACATTCTTAATTTCTTATTTATATTTAATTATTAGTGAAGCAATTATTATGACAATTGGAGCATTTGTATTACCAATTATTAATTCGCGTCTTAATTTACACGATATAATTGAAAATTAATAAAAAATGAACTGCTACCAGTCAAGTGGACAATCAAAAAAATAAAAAATAATTAAATATTGTTTTATGCAATGGACTTATTTCTGATTTCTATCGGCGTAAGTCCATTGTATTTTAATGTCATACGATCATGATTATAGAATTGAATATACTTTTCTATATCTTTAATCAATGCTTTTGAATGATGATATTTATTCAAGTAAAAACATTCTGATTTTAAAGTCCCCCAAAAACTTTCAATCGGTTAATTATCTAAACATTTTGTAACTCTAGACATACTCACTTTGAATTGATAACGTGCTTTTAATGCTTTATATGCATATGAAGTCTATCACTATGAATCATTGGCTGTGCATTAGGATTAGCTATAAAAGCTTTACGAATTGTTGACATGACAATTTTATTATTATTTTTAACACTCAATTGATAAGCCACAATTGACTTGTCCCATAAATCAATTATTGCGCTTTGGTTTGGGTATACTAATATAGA
>NZ_JBZXTS010000105.1:0-1154 GCF_058895785.1 Staphylococcus sp. B1(2026) | reverse complement strand
TTATCAAATTTTGTTCATCAACACTATTTAACAAAGAGTCTACATTTTCAGTAGCTCCTATTTTTTATATAAAATACAACCTCTATTTATATAAATAGAGGTTGTAAGATATAAACATTAACGTTTTGAGAACTGTGGTGAACGACGTGCACCTTTAAGACCGTATTTTTTACGCTCTTTCATACGTGGGTCACGTGTTAATAAACCAGCACGTTTTAAGTTACCACGGTGTTCTGGATCTGCTTGTAATAATGCACGTGCAATACCGTGACGAATTGCTTGTGCCTGACCTGTAAAACCACCGCCATGAACGTTAACTAAAACATCATAATTACCTGCTGTTTCAGTTACACCAAATGGTTGTGATAAGTCTAAAATTAATGATTCAAATGGTAAGTAGTCACGTACATCACGACCGTTTACAGTGATTTTACCTTCACCTGGAACTAAACGTACACGTGCTACTGAACTTTTACGACGACCTGTGCCGCTATATTGTACTTGTGCCATGATTTAATATCCTCCTATTATTGATTAACCACGTAATTCGTATTTTTCTGGTTGTTGTGCTTCATGTGGATGCTCTGACCCAGTATAAACATGTAATTTCATACCTTGTTTACGACCTAAAGTATTTTTTGGTAACATACCTTTAATAGATAATTCCAATAATTCTGTTGGATATTTAACAACCATTTCACCTGCTGTACGCTCTTTTAATCCACCTGGGTGCATTGAGTGACGACGGTAAATTTTATCAGATAATTTTTTACCTGTTAATACAATTTTTTCAGCATTGATGATAATAACATGATCACCTGTATCAACGTGTGGTGTAAATGTTGGTTTGTGTTTACCACGTAAAATTGATGCAACTTCTGAAGAAAGACGACCCAAAGTTTGCCCTTCAGCATCAATAACGTACCATTTTTTATCTACATTAGCAGCATTTGCCATATAAGTTTGACGCATGAGAATGTTCCTCCATAATTTTTCTTTATCATTCTGTTTTAATGTATTCTCGAGTAAGTTTCCGGGGCTTATCGTGATGATATTAAAACAATATCGTACTTAATAATATAATACTTTATCTCAACTGTCAATAAAGATACAATATTTATTTTATAATTCTCTCATTCACATGTGATAATGTC
>NZ_JBZXTS010000104.1:0-1155 GCF_058895785.1 Staphylococcus sp. B1(2026) | reverse complement strand
GACGTTCCGCTTCTTGACGTTCTTTTTCTGCTTGAGCTTGCTTTTCCGCTTCAGCCTGACGACGTGCTTCTTCCTGTGCACGACGTTCCGCTTCTTGACGTTCTTTTTCTGCTTGAGCTTGTTTTTCTGCTTCAGCCTGACGACGCACTTCTTCCTGTGCACGACGTTCCGCTTCTTGACGTTCTTTTTCTGCTTGAGCTTGTTTTTCCGCTTCATGGCGGTCTTTCTCATCTTGCTCTTCCCTTTCGCGACGTTCTGCTTCTTGGCGTTCTCTTTCTTCTTGTTTTTGTCTTTCTAATTCTTCTTGCTGTTCGCGTTCTATTTCTTCAAAATCTAATGCTGTATTAACAAGGAAATTATATTTAGGTAAAAATTCTTCATTATAAAATAAATATAAACTTTCATTAAGTAAACCACCTTCTATTGTAGCATATGATCCTCTAAATACATCACTTAAACGTTCCGCAAATATACCATTATCTTTATATTTATTATAATACTTTAAAATTTCTCTTGATTTTAATTCTATATTAGTAAAAATAGCATAATATGTTACTTCATCATATGCACTTATTAAATCATTCCATTCAATTAAACGATTAATTCGTTTTTCTTTGTCCCCATTTTCTACATACTGACCTATACCTGTGTTAACATCAGACCATACTCCTCTTTGATCAGCAAACACTTCATCTTGTGGTAATTTTGGCAATTGCATTAATTTATTCAAATCTGATTTCATTTTAACTAACTCTTCATTGATTTTTATCAATTGCTCTTCTTTTGATAATTGCTTGAAATCATTTCTTGAAATAACTGCAGCATATACTAAATTATTATTTGTTAATTCACTTATTCCTGATATAAAACTCATACTCAACATCACCGAACATGCACCTATTGCAAATTTTCTAATACCAAATCTCATTGTTTTCTTTATACTCTTCATATCATACCTCCAAGTTGTTCTTTTAATTATCTTTAAGACGTAATTATTACTATTTAATTATAGCATACTACAATTAATAATAAAGCCTTTCTATAACAAAAAATTCTATAATTTAAAAGGCTAGGAAAAAAACTAACCTCTAAACAAAAAAGTCCCGAAAAGATTGAAACAATCTTTTCGGGATTGGTTTGGGTATACTAATATAG
>NZ_JBZXTS010000103.1:0-1340 GCF_058895785.1 Staphylococcus sp. B1(2026) | reverse complement strand
CAACAATAACTTTACACTAACATTTTGTTTTCAACTAAATCAAATTAAAATTTTTAATAATCAAAACATGCCACCTTTTAATAAACTTTATCTCATCTTAGTTTATTAATTAGTGGCATGTTTTAAATTTCATTGTTTTATTTCACTTTGTTGATTCTTGAAACTACATCATTCTTATTGTTTTTTCTTACGACGTAAACCTACTAAGCCTAATGCTGCACCTAGTAATCCTACACCAGCAGCTGATGTTGATGACGAATTTATACCTGTATCTGGTAATTGTTTCACAACTTTACCTAAAGTTTTTGGTACTTGTAGTTGTTGTGGATTTACCGAAGTTGCGGGTATTTTTGGAGCAGTTGGCTGTTCTGGACTTACTGGTGTTACTGATACTTTAGAATCTGTCGGTTGTTCAGGCTGTACTGGTTTCACTGATTTATAAACAATTAGTGTATCCTTTTTAGGATTCTCAATTACTGGTGGAATATAGCCTTGTGTTGGATCTTCTGGATTCACTGGTACTAATGGTGTCTGTCCATCTGGTCCAATTGGTGTTGTTCCTGGTACATGTGGAATCACTGGGAATCCTGGATCTGTTGGTTGTCCCGGTTGTGTTGGATTATTTGGATCATTTGGATATGGAATTACTGGAATTGGTGTTTCACCTTCCGGAACAATCGGTACAAAGTTCGCTAACTTACTATAGATAACCACTACATCAACTGGATTAGTTGAGTATCCTGTTAAGCCTGTTACATCAGTAACTGTTGCTTTGTCTGCGATATAACCTGGAATCACTGGTGATACTTTTCCTGAAATTACATCATCTGTTGATGTCCAGTTACCTTCTTCTACTTTCTCACCTGTGACAACATTAACTTGTAATACTCGTTTGAATGACGCTGTATCTGTAAATGGTTCTGCTACTTTATTACCATTTTCATATACATATGTAATTGTACGTGACAAGTCTTTTGTTGCTTGTTCAGATAATTGTTTAATCTTATCTTTTGTCCACTTAGGTCCTTCTGGATTGTTTGGATCCATTGGGTACTCTGGTTTTGGTGGAGTTGTCGGATCAAATGGTACAACCGGTTCTTTCAATACAACTTCGAAAGGTTGATCTACTTTACTATCTTTGTCAAATCTTTGTGGATATGTAAATGTATTTATGACTACTTGATAACCTTTGTTTGTTAATTCTTTTAACTTATCTGTATAGTTTTTACGTTGAATTAACTCATTTGATTTACCTTTTTCTTCTACTCTGTCTAATTCAGAACCATTTGATTGCTTAGTAAATGTAATGATTGCCTTTTGTTCATCTTTCACATAAGTAA
>NZ_JBZXTS010000102.1:0-1351 GCF_058895785.1 Staphylococcus sp. B1(2026) | reverse complement strand
AAGATGCAGTTGATGCAGCGACAGATAAAGCAGGCGTAGAGTCAGCGAAAGAAGCAGGAAAATTAGCACAAGAAAAAGATGTAGCGAAAGCAACAATCGATGATGCGAAGAAAGCAACAGATGCGGCAATTGATGCGTTACCAAACTTAACTGCTGAAGAAAAACAAGCGGCGAAAGATCAAGCGGCAAAAGATGCACAAGCAGCGAAAGATTCGGTAGATAAAGCCACGGATAAAGCTAGTGTAGAATCAGCGAAAGAAGCAGGAAAATTAGCACAAGAAAAAGATGTAGCGAAAGCAACAATTGATGATGCTAAGAAAGCCACAGACGCAGCGATTGACGCATTACCAAACTTAACGTCAGAAGAAAAACAAGCGGCGAAAGATCAAGCAGCAAAAGATGCACAAGCGGCAAAAGATGCAGTTGATGCAGCGACAGATAAAGCAGGCGTAGAGTCAGCGAAAGAAGCAGGAAAATTAGCACAAGAAAAAGATGTAGCGAAAGCAACAATCGATGATGCGAAGAAAACAACAGATGCGGCAATTGATGCGTTACCAAACTTAACTGCTGAAGAAAAACAAGCAGCGAAAGATCAAGCAGCAAAAGATGCACAAGCGGCAAAAGATGCAGTTGATGCAGCGACAGATAAAGCAGGCGTAGAGTCAGCGAAAGAAGCAGGAAAATTAGCACAAGAAAAAGATGTAGCGAAAGCAACAATTGATGATGCTAAGAAAGCAACAGATGCGGCAATTGATGCGTTACCAAACTTAACTGCTGAAGAAAAACAAGCGGCGAAAGATCAAGCGGCAAAAGATGCACAAGCGGCAAAAGATGCGATAGATAAAGCCACGGATAAAGCTAGTGTAGAATCAGCAAAAGAAGCAGGAAAATTAGCACAAGAAAAAGATGTAGCGAAAGCAACAATCGATGATGCGAAGAAAGCAACAGATGTGGCAATTGATGCGTTACCGAACTTAACTGCTGAAGAGAAACAAGCAGCGAAAGATAAAGCAGCACAAGATGCTCAAGCAGCAAAAGATGCAGTTGATGCAGCGACAGACAAAGCAGGTGTAGAGTCAGCGAAAGAAGCTGGTAAATTAGCAATTGAAAAAGATACAGCGAAAGCAGCGATTGATGATGCGAAGAAAGCAACAGATGTGGCAATTGATGCGTTACCGAACTTAACTGCTGAAGAGAAACAAGCAGCGAAAGATAAAGCAGCACAAGATGCTCAAGCAGCAAAAGATGCAGTTGATGCAGCGACAGACAAAGCAGGTGTAGAGTCAGCGAAAGAAGCTGGTAAATTAGCAATTGAAAAAGATACAGCGAAAGCAGCGATTGATGATGCGAA
>NZ_JBZXTS010000101.1:0-1365 GCF_058895785.1 Staphylococcus sp. B1(2026) | reverse complement strand
GTGTTTATGTAGAACGTCAAGATGTCAATGGTACAAAAGCGCAAGCGAAATACACGCCTATCGTGACGAAAGTTGTTCCAACAGCTGAATCAACAGAAACAACAGATATCCAAGGTGCAGTACAACAAGGTAAACCAATCTTTATGCCTGGAGATGTAGCCGTACCAATTAAAGAAAATTCTACTAAGTTATTGGATAACGGAAATGCCTTACCAAAAGATGCAGTATTAGATGTAGTTAATAATGAAGGTCATAAGATTGGTGAATATACTTTAAGTGCAACAGGAGAAGTTATCTTTACACCAACAGATAAATCTTATACAGGTAAAGTTACACCAGCAAAAGTTCAAGCAGAAGATGTAAATGGTACGACTGTAGAAGCAACATATCAACCAAACATTGTACCAGTAACTCCAACAGCTAATGCAGTGGAAACGGTAAACATTCAAGGTGTAACACAAACAGGCCAACTAATATTTGAAGCTGGTCAAGTACAAGTAAATGATGAAATTAAAAAAGTTGCATTAGATGATAAAGTTCCAGCAGCATTAGTAAATGAAAATGGTGAAAGATTACCATTAGATAATGGTGTTTATGTTGCACCAGGTCAAGGTAAGTATGTCGTATCATCAGAAGGTATTGTGACATTCACACCTGAACCACAATTTGTAGGTAAAGCAGATGGTGTTTACGTAGAACGTCAAGATTTAAATGGTACAAAAGTTCAAGCGAAATACACACCAACAGTTGTAGCTGTTCAACCAACAGGTGAGCCAGTAACATCAACAGATATTCAAGGTGTAACACAAACAGGACAACCACACTTCAAACCTGGAAATACGATTATCAATGATGAAACTAAAGAAGTTGCATTAGATGATAAAGTTCTAGCAACATTAGTAAATGAAAATGGTGAAAAATTACCATTAGAAAATGGTGTCTATGTTGCACCAGGTCAAGGTAAGTATGTTGTATCACCAGAAGGTATCGTAACATTTACGCCAGAACCACAATTTGTAGGTAAAGCAAATGGTGTTTATGTAGAACGACAAGATGTAAATGGTACAAAAGTTAAGGCGAAATATACACCAACAGTTATACCAGTTAAACCAACAGGAGAATCTGTGACATCAACAAATATTCAAGGTGTAACACAAACAGGCCAACCGCATTTCGAACCTGGAAATACAGTCATCGATGATAAAACTAAAGAAGTTGCATTAGATGATAAAGTTCCGGCAACATTAGTAAATGAAAATGGTGAAAAATTACCATTAGAAAATGGTGTTTATGTTGTACCAGGTCAAGGTAAGTATGTCGTGTCACCAGAAGGTATCGTGACATTCACACCAGAACCACAATTTG
>NZ_JBZXTS010000100.1:0-1425 GCF_058895785.1 Staphylococcus sp. B1(2026) | reverse complement strand
GACCAACAAAAACTTTACACTAACTGTATGAATTAAGATAAAAAATGATATGAAAGTGGGGATGAAGATGCAATTACATTTATTTCATAGTAATGATATTCATAGTCATTTTGGTAATTGGTATACTATAGAAAAACTTATTCGTTCTATGAAAATTAAATATGGCGATTGTATGTGTTATGTTGATGTTGGTGATCATATTGATCGTTCTCACACATATACAGAAGCATTATTCGGTAAAGGTAATGTTCAGATGTTGAACGATATCGGTGTTAATGTCGTTACAATTGGTAATAATGAAGGTATTACATTAAGTAAAGCCCAATTAATTGATCTTTATAGTGAGGCGAATTTTGATGTTGTAGTATCTAATTTGTATAATAATGATGGAAAAAGGCCATCATTTGTTAAACCTTATTCGATTCAATATGTTGGTAATTATAAAATTGGTTTTATTGCAGCTACAGCCGAATACCCATTGTATTATGAACCTTTAGGGTGGAAAATCACTTCACCTTTATTTGAATTAAAAAGATATGCTGAAGAAATACGTGATCAAGTAGATATTTTAGTTTGTTTATCACATTTAGGACAAGAAATAGATGATGAAATATGTCAACAGATATCTGAAATTGATATTGTTTTAGGGGCACATACACATCATTATTTTAAAGAAGGTAAGTGGGTTAATGGTACTTTGCAAGCGGCTGCCGGACGTTATGGTGATTGGTTAGGGCATATCACTATAGACATTGATAACCATCAAAAACATTTGCATGCTGAGTTAATTGATATTAATCAATTAGGTGCACAAGAAGATAATGTATATTTAACTGGTAAAATCATGTTGCAAGATAAAGTAACGAGTTTATCTTATCCATTAAATGTTAATTTACTGCATTCGTGTGAACTGAGTTACTTACTTGCTGAATCTTTATCACAATTTAGTCAAGTGCCAGCAGTAATTATTAATAGTGGTTTATTAGTGCGCGACTTACCACAAGGTGAGGTAACACGTTATGATATTTTACGTTGTTTACCTCATCCAATTAATCCTGCAATTGTGACTTTATCAGGTACACAATTAATAGAAACTTTAAAAATAGTGCAATGTGCAGAATATCGTAATCAAGAAATAAGTGGTATGGGATTTCGCGGTACAAATTTTGGGGACTATGTAACGCTAAATTTATCTTATGGTGAATTAGGGTATTATTATCAAGATCAATTGATTGAACCTGATAAAATATATCAATTAATAACAGTTGATATGTATACATTCGGTAGATATTTTCCTGAATTTATTAATATGGATTTAAAATATTTATTACCTGAATTTTTAAGGGATATTTTTGGTCGATATTTACGAGAAATACATTCCAACTAGATAAAACGTATCCATTGCGTAGTTCAAAATCCTATGGG
>NZ_JBZXTS010000099.1:0-1446 GCF_058895785.1 Staphylococcus sp. B1(2026) | reverse complement strand
TAGGCTACATCGCAATTAATTCAAAACTATGGACTATTTTCATATGATATAATATATGATATAATCTTACTATTAAATAAGCATACAGTAAGGAGAGGAAGCTCTTGATAGATAAAGCTACACTTCGTCAATCTATTGAAAAAAAGAAAAATAAAAATTCTAATTTAAGAAAACCTGAATGGTTGAAAATAAAAATAAACACAAATGATAACTATGCAGCTTTGAAAAAATTAGTGAATGATAAAAAGTTGCATACAGTTTGTGAAGAAGCAAAATGCCCTAATATTCATGAATGTTGGTCTGAAAGAAAAACGGCAACATTTATGATTTTAGGGGGAATATGTACACGTGCTTGTCGATTTTGTGCGGTTAAAACAGGTATGCCGACAGAACTAGACTTAGCTGAACCAGAACGAGTGGCTGATGCAGTGGCTTTAATGGGATTGAAACATGTTGTTATTACAATGGTTGCACGTGATGATTTACGTGATGGTGGTGCACAAGTTTTTGCTGAAACGGTACGTGCTATTCGTCGTAAAAGTCCAGATACTTCTATTGAAGTCTTGCCATCTGATTTAGGTGGTTTAGAAAATAATGTAGCTACTTTATTAAGTGCACAGCCAAATATTTTCAATCATAATATTGAAACAGTAAGACGTTTAACGCCAAGAGTGCGTTCGCGTGCTAAATATGAACGTTCACTTCAAGTATTAAGATGGAGTAAACAAATCAGGCCAGAAATCCCAACTAAAACAAGTATTATGATTGGTTTAGGCGAAACACAAGCCGAGATAGAAGAAACAATGGATGATTTATTAGCTGTAGGTGTTAATATTTTAACAATCGGTCAATACTTACAACCTTCACATAAACATTTACCTGTTATTAAATATTACAGTCCAATTGAGTTTGGTCAATTAAGACAAATTGCCATGAAAAAAGGTTTCACACATTGTGAAGCGGGGCCATTAGTTCGTAGTAGTTATCACGCTGATGAACAAGTTGATGCAGCACAGCATCGACAAGCTATTTTGTCAGAAATGCAACAACAAGCACCAGCTATGTCAACGAATACTAAAACAAATACTAGTGAAGGATTTACTTCAATGTTTCGCAAATAATAAAGTAGGTGACATATATGATTACAATAGATAATAATCAATATAAATTGATTGTTAATTATAGAGAAGGTTTTGATTTAGCAACTTTTGAAGCCAGATATAGTTCAGAAGTTTTAGAAAAATATGATTATATTGTAGGTGACATTGGTGCAGATATGTTACGTTTAAAAGGGTTTTATAAAGATAAAAAAATGAAACAAACACAAGAAAATCATTTTTCTGCCATTCAAGATTATTTACTAGAGTATTGTAATTTTGGATGTCGATATTTTATTTTAGAAAAACAAAGGTCATAATATGCTGTATCTATTGCGTAGTTCAAAAT
>NZ_JBZXTS010000098.1:0-1471 GCF_058895785.1 Staphylococcus sp. B1(2026) | reverse complement strand
GCTCAAGCAGAAAAAGAACGTCAAGCACAAGTAAATAAAAAAACGGATAAACAAAAACAATTAGAATTAAAACACCAAGAAACTAAAAAACAAGTGCTAGTAGAATCTAAACAAGAAGTGAAATCTGAAAATATTGATCGTACAACAGTAACTAATACAATGAAATCGATATTAAATCATAAAGTTGAAAACATTAATCATTCAAAAGAATTACAAGATACTAATATGAGTATAGTATCTATGAGTACTGATGAGAAGAGATTAGGTACTGTAGTGAAATCTTTACCAGATACAGGTATATCATCGTCTGTTTCATCAAATATTACATCAGTAGGATTAATATTATCAGCGTTAGCTTTATATCGTAGAAAAAATAAAAACTAAAATTGTAAAGGATACGATTATGGTATTAAATAATTATTTGCGAGATGGAAAATTAATTATATTTCCTAAGAAAAAGAAAGCAAAAGATGAAATTAGTCGATATATAATCAGTTTTTTTGATAAAGATAAGACTTATAATGAAAAAGAAGTGAATGAAATAATAAAAAATATTTATGACGATTATGCGATTATTCGTCGTTATCTAGTAGATGAAGATTATTTAAAACGAACTGATGATGGCAGTCATTATATTAGAGTATAATTGAATATCAAATAGAAACATTGATGATTAAGTTTGAGTACTTATTATATCAATGTTTCTATTTTTTAATCTTTATAATTTTCTAATAATGTAATTAAAGCTGAATTTATTTTATCTTGTTTATGGTTAGGAAGTTGTTTTAATAAAGATAATATTTTTTCTTCATTTTCTGATACAGAAGGATTTTCAAAGTTAAAAAAATCTTGATAGCTTATATCAAGAGCAGTTAACAATTGTTCTAATGTATCTATTTTTATATTATTTCTTAAATTTTCTAATTTATTTACATATTTTATATCTAAATAGGCCCTTTCTGATAGTTCTTCTTGACTTAAATTTTTACTCTTTCTAATAATGCGTATTCTGTTAGCAATAAATTCTTTAAGTATATATTGATTTTTCATTTTATGTCCTCCTATCATTAGGATAACCTTTATTACAATATATAATTAGGTTAATAAAAAAAACTAATAAGCAAATAAAAGTTCTTTTAAAAGAACTTTTATTTATGTATAATAAAGATATAAAATGAGTAAAGCAAAATTAGTAATTATGGCAATTATTGGTGCATTAATAGGAAGTGTTTTTTATTTTTATAGTACGATGAAAGTTAGTATTATTGATGAAATAGAACCAAAATTTACTGGTTATGATTTAGAATATAATGAAAAAGAAATAGAAGATAAGATAGATAAAGTTATATCAAGTGAAACAGAATCAGAACAAAATTATATTAAAAATAATACACGTATTTATTTTGACAAAATAGAAAATTTAAGTAATGGTCAAGAAATTACTTTAATGAATTAATTGCGATGTAGCCTA
>NZ_JBZXTS010000097.1:0-1499 GCF_058895785.1 Staphylococcus sp. B1(2026) | reverse complement strand
CCAACAAAAAGTTGACACTATCAATAAAAAATAAAAAGCCACCCTATTAGGAATAGCTTTTTTATTTATTATTTTGTCTCACGGTGTAAAGTAACACGTTTTAAACGTGGACAGTATTTTTTTAATTCTAAACGCTCTGGATTATTACGTTTATTTTTTTTAGTAATGTAGTTACGATCACCACATTCTGTACAAGCTAAAGTAACATTAACACGCATTGGTATTTCCTCCTAGTTAAAATATAATAGTAACTATTCTATTTATTCATACGACTTTAATAGCATAACATAATTACAAATAAAAATCTAGTCATTATTTTTATTTTTTATCAAAAATTTAAACGCTATTCACTACTTAATTAAATAAATAAAACAATAATAGTTTTATTCTTATATTAGAAAAACTTACTATAATAAATTTACCTTCTAACATTTTGTCTATATTTTGAATATTTTTAATTAAATACTATTATTTATTGATTTTTTTAACTTAAGATATTTATTTTTTATTATTTTTAAATATAATAATAGTTTACGATGATTATTGAAATGATAATTTAACCCTTAATTTAAAATTAAAAACTTTAAAAGTCAATGAGATAGTCATCTATCTACTATTTCTAATATTTAATATGTAATCACTATAAAAAACGACATTTTAATATGATTTATTTGTTTTTATTCATTTTGACGTATATTAATAATGCTTCTATAATCTAGCTATTACATTCAGGAGGTATACTATGAACAATCTATTCATCAATAAAGACTACTACACGATCACATTATTACTCAAAAAAACAAATTTAATGTGCATTGCAGCAACTGGGTATAATGGTAAACTCTATTCAAAATTATATTTTCATAATGAGCCTGTACAATATGTGGCATTAAAACCATCAAAAGTTATTAATATGATTTGTAAGGGACATTTACATCTTAGTTATGAAGACTGCGCACAAATTACTAAAAACTATATTAATACACATAAAAAATCTGTAGTTTGTCTATTCGATCCAAATTTAACTGTATGGATTCCCTTAAGTTCGACACAACGCGATCATGATAACTGTGTTTGGTTAAATAATAATTATTGTCAAAGAGATATCTTTTATTTTTCTTCAACAATTAGAACAAGCGAAAAAAAACAAACAAAAATTCATTTTACCGATGGACAGCATACAACTGTTTTAACTAGTGAAATTATACTATATCGCCAATGGTGCCATTGTTCAAATTTACTTAATGAGATCCGCTTAGATAGTGCAGCAAAAATTCCTATGTTTTCTAATAAAACAGCTGTTAATCACATCAAAGAACCAGATGAGGCTTACTATTTAACTAATAATATTGAAACATTAAAACATTTAGCAAAATTGGCAAAAACTAAAAAATAAGCATTGATTGATATTGAATATTAAAAATAGTAATAAAACACGTTTGCCACTGAGCAAACGTGTTTTGTAATTATTTACGGCTCTTTGTCAAAGAGTGTTGATG
>NZ_JBZXTS010000096.1:0-1689 GCF_058895785.1 Staphylococcus sp. B1(2026) | reverse complement strand
ATTTTGAACTACGCAATAGATACTATTTTAATTTATTAACTGCTTCTATGACTTTATCGTAATCTGGTTCTTTACCAATTTCATCTAAATATTGAACATAAGTAATTGTGTTATCTGCTGACAAGACAAAAACAGAACGGGATAATAATTGTATTTCATTAATTAAGACACCATAATCTAAACCAAATTGTTTATTCATATAGTCTGATAATGTAACAACATGATCTAAACCAGATGCACCACACCATCTTGCTTGTGCAAAAGGTAAATCCATTGATACTGTAATCACCGCAATATCATCTCTATTTAATTTTTGATTAAATGTACGTGTTTGCATATCACAAATACCTGTATCAATTGATGGCACGACACTAATCACTTTAATTTTATCACCAAAATCTTCTAAAGTAGTATGACTTAAATCTGTTGCTACTAAATTAAAGTCAGGTGCTTTTATTCCTACCTCTAATTGTTTACCCGCTAATGTAACTTCTTGACCTTTAAATATTACCATTTTATGCACTCTCCTATATATTTATATAAAAGTACGGAGAATAATTATTCTCCGTACTTTTAATTATTATGCTAAGTATGAAGATAATAACCACATTTCTTTTTCTAAATGTGATTTAATACCTAAAGCTAAATCTGAAGTTGCTTGATCGCCTTCTTCTTCTGCAATTTCCATTAATTCTGACATTTCAATAGATAATAATTTGAAATCACGGAATAATTCATCTACCATTTCATCAGCTGTTTTTGTTTCTTCAACTTCATTAATAGAAGAAATTTCTAAACAACCTTTTAATGTTGCAACTGGTGAACCACCAATTGTTAATAAACGTTCTGCAACTTCATCTAATGTTTCACTTGAATAGTTGTATAATTTTTCAAATTTCGCATGCAATGTGAAGAAGCTTCTTCCTTTGACATACCAGTGGAAATTGTGTAATTTAGTATATAATACTGTGAAGTTAGCAACCTGACGATTTAAAGCAGCTTTCGTTTTTACTTTTGTTTCGTTACTCATAATTAATAAACCTCTTTTCTTTTATATATATATTATTGTAATAGAATTATTATTATCTGTCAATTTAAAGGAGCAGTAATGACTAAACTTTTCATACGATTTATTCGTTTTTATCAGCAATATATTTCTAAATATTTACCTTCTCGTTGTAAATATTATCCTACTTGTTCAAACTATGCTATTGATGCTTTAGAAACACATTCATTTAATCAAGCTATTGCTTTAATCGCTAAAAGATTATTACGATGTCATCCATTTTCTCGCCATCACTTTTTTGACCCAGTACCAAATAAAAAATATGACATGAATAAGATACACCAAATTATGATAGACAATCTAAACAAATAAAATCTATTACATTTATATTTTAACTGTATTAACCATAAAAAACAATGTATATAAATGTGATAGATTATAAAATCAATAATATTTTTTGACCATTCCTATCAAGATGAAATTTAATTAAATTTCATCTTGATTTTTCTAATCATTAACAGTATAATACTAATGTACTAAAAATTTAATATGTCTCAGTAGCTCAGCAGGATAGAGCAACGGCCTTCTAAGCCGTCGGTCGGGGGTTCGAATCCCTTCTGGGACGCTTTTTAAACGCTTAAATTAAGCGTTTTTTTATTTGATGAATTGCAAATAATATTGCG
>NZ_JBZXTS010000094.1:0-1745 GCF_058895785.1 Staphylococcus sp. B1(2026) | reverse complement strand
ACGTGAAACTAACTCTTATTTTTTATAAATTTCATCATTAAAGGTTGTAATAAAAATAAAACAATTACGCAGGATGTCGTTTCAGATAACCATGAGGTACCATTAATTATTGCTGAATAATAAATAGGTGAAATATTTTCAGGTGCATATTGGCCCCAAAAAATAATACCTGCTATAAAGTGACAAAAATATCTTCCAGCACTACCTATCATAACACCTAATAAAATATATGATGTGATTAATAGTTTGTTATTTTTCTTATATGATTGGATAATAAATGGTTTCATTAATCCAGCACTACCTATCATAGCGAAAGCAATAAAATATTCTATAAAAGCTTGAAGCGGTGTTAAAATTCCACCACTAGCTTGACCCGACACAATTTGTAGTAACCCCCATATTAAACCACTGAGCATACCTGACTTTAGTCCCCAACGAAAAGCAACTATAAAAATAGGTAACATTTTAAAGCTTAAACTAATCCAAGGACCTAATTTTAAAGGTTGAGTAAAGATATCTAATATTAAAGCAAGTGCAGCAAACAAAGAAATCTCTATTATCATTTGATATTTATTTCTGTACATAAAAAAAACCTCCATTAATTATGCTCAAGTCGTAACAGAGCAATTAATAGAAAATGATTATATTCTGTATATTGTTCTGGCACATCCTTACGCAAGTATTATCTTGTTCAAGTAATAAGAGTTTAGGTTCTTAAACCAATCTCAGCACAATGCTCCTCCTGTGACACTTTTAGTATAATATAAAATAGAATTAAATACAAAGGAATAACATTGAAATATTTACACTGAATGATATAATAAAATAAATGTAAAGAGGGGATATTTAAAATGATTCGATTAATAGCAAGCGACATGGATGGTACATTATTAGATACACAACATATAATTTCTCAAGAAAATCAACAAGCAATTTTACAAGCACAACAACAAAATGTTGAATTTATTGTAGCAACAGGTCGTGCCTATGCTGAGACAACAATGCCATTATTAGAAAGTAATATTAATTGTGCAGCAATTTGTTTAAATGGTGCTATGATTTATGATAATGAAGGAAATGTGTTAAAACAATCTGCATTTAATACACAACAATTAGATTTACTTTTTAAAATATTTATGGAAGAAAATGTATTCTTTCAAATTTATACAGATAAAAAAATATATACAACAAGTATTGAACAAGATATAGAAAATTATTGTCGTATGGTAGAAAGTAATGGTCATCAACCAGATGTTGAAAAAATTAGTCAACGTATTTATCAAAGAGTAGCACAAGGCAATTTACAAGAAATCTC
The DNA here is from genome assembly GCF_058895785.1 of Staphylococcus sp. B1(2026). Classification (NCBI taxonomy): domain Bacteria; kingdom Bacillati; phylum Bacillota; class Bacilli; order Caryophanales; family Staphylococcaceae; genus Staphylococcus; species Staphylococcus sp. B1(2026). Next base: position 430 of record NZ_JBZXTS010000094.1, on the reverse strand, counting down.
GAACTATAATCAATTAAGAACTGAATCAGATGAAATAATTTTAAAATTATTATGTATGATTAATAATCAACAACATTATGATCATGTTCTAACAAGATTAAAAACAGATGTTAAAGACATTGCGATTAGTTCTTCTGGACATTCTAATATAGAAATTACACATATAGAAGCTCAAAAAGGAATTGCTTTAAAATTTTATAGTGATTATAAGCAATTAGATTTATCAAATACAATGGCGATTGGTGATAATTTAAATGATTTATCAATGATAGAAGTTGCGGGCTGTTCTTATGCCATGGCAAATGGTATTGATATTTTAAAAGAAGCGGCTGATTTCATTGCCCCAAGTAATATAGAGAGTGGTGTTGCATTTGCTATTAAAGAAGTATTACATCAAAATAATTCAGTATCTATTGCGTAGTTCAAAATC
>NZ_JBZXTS010000093.1:0-1964 GCF_058895785.1 Staphylococcus sp. B1(2026) | reverse complement strand
ATGGCACAGTAGTTAAATCTAAATATGCACCATATGTAGAACCAGTACCGACAAAAGAAACAAAAGAAACACAAACATCAACAGAAAAATTAGAACAACAGGAAAGCATGATATCAAATGTTACAAAAGATACTTCATCATTAGAACATATGAATCAAGCACCTCTAGGAAAAGTAGTAAGACAATTACCTGATACAGGTTTATCGTCAACAACAACAACAACTGGTTTAGGACTATTATTAACAACATTAGGTTTATTAAGTTTCCGAAGAAATAAAAATAAATAAAGAGAAGTTAGTAATTATCTTGTTGACAAGTTAGTGTAATAAAATAGTCACCGTTCAATAAATGATCGTAGTTTATTGAAAGGTGACTTTTTCATTTAAATTAAGTATAGTTAATTCATTTTAATTATTTTTTTACTTTATATTTGATGTAAATTATAATAAAATTATAAATACATATTAATTAAAAAATAGATGTGATTAATAATATAGAAGGAGAATAGATATGTCTGAAAAACAGAGACGCTATATAATAAGTATATTATTATTAAGTGGTTTTATTACGATACTTAATCAAAATTTATTGAATACAGCATTGCCAAATATTATGACTTCACTTAATATTAGTGAAAGTACTGCGCAATGGTTAGCGACAGGATTTTTATTAGTCAATGGTGTTATGATTCCGGTGACAGCGTCATTAATAGAAAAATATACAACCCGTTTTTTATTTATGTCGTCTATGATTATTTTTACACTAGGGAGTATATTAGCAGCAGTTTCACAAAGTTTTACATTGTTATTTATAGCAAGACTAATACAAGCTTTTGGTGCAGGTGTTATGATGCCACTTATGCAAACGATATTATTTTTAATATTCCCACCCGAAAAAAGAGGATATGCGATGGGATTAGCAGGATTAGTTATAGGATTTGCACCGGCAGTAGGTCCAACATTGTCAGGTTATTTAGTAGCCAAATATAGTTGGCAAACACCATTTGAAGTAGTTGTAGTAGGTTGTATAGCTTTATTAATTTTTGGTTACTATAAGTTAACTAATGTTAATGAAGGGAAAGAACTAACAATAGATAAAAAATCTATTATTACATCTACATTAGGATTCGGTGGAATTTTATATACATTTAGTACCGCAGGAGATTATGGTTGGAGTAGTTTACACACTTTAGTAGGTTTAATTATTGGTAGTATTAGTTTGATTTATTTTTATTATCGACAAAAACGCTTATCAACACCATTTTTAAACTTTGAAGTTTTTAAATATCCAGTTTTCACTTTAGCAACAATTATTGGTATGCTGTCAATGATTTCATTAATGAGTGTTGCATTATTATTACCTATGTATGTACAAGGTGTTTTGCAATATTCACCATTAAAATCAGGGTTATTATTACTACCAGGTGCAATTATTATTGCAATTTTATCACTAGTTACTGGGAAAATATTCGATATTTATGGTGCGAAATGGATAACGGTTTTTGGTTTTATAATTATTTCCATTAGTACATTTTGTTTAACTTATCTGAAATTAGATACAGGGTTTTATTATCTATTAGCTATTTATACATGTAGAATGATTGGTATTTCTATGACTAATACATCACCAATGACTGCTGGATTAAATACATTGCCTAAATATTTAATTCCACATGGAAATGCTATGTTGGGTACATTAAGAACTTTAGCAGCTTCTATCGGAACAGCTTTACTTGTCACAGTGATGTCAACTTTTAGAAGTAATTATATTCCAAACCCTAGTGCATTTCAAAATATGGATAAGTCATCAGCATTAGCTATGATTAATAAACAAGCAGCGGTATATGGTTTTAATAAAGCGTTCTTAATAGCAGCAATTATTGCGATAGTGGGCATGATTATTTCTTTATGGTTACCTAAAAAATAAAATATACAATAAATGGTTTGGGTATACTAATATAGACA
>NZ_JBZXTS010000092.1:0-2048 GCF_058895785.1 Staphylococcus sp. B1(2026) | reverse complement strand
GGCACCAACAAAAAGTTGACACTATCTCATTACAAAGTATATTTTTAAATTTAGTCTAAATATGTTAGAATAATATTACATAGATTATTTTGATTACAGGAGATGAGAAAATGGCTCAACATTATGTTTATAGGTTTCACGCAAAACTTTCAGATTATGAGCCGCTAATATGGCGTACATTTGAAGTTGATGGGAATAAAACGATGGCTCAATTAGGTTATATTGTGATGATTATGTTTGAAATGCAGGCGAGTCATTTGTTTTATTTAAGAAATAATCAACCTTCGTACTTTTTAGCCGATGATGATATAGAAATGGCATATGCTAGATTTGAATTGTCTAATGACATAGCAGAAGGCTTATATCATCAAGAGATTGAATGTGTTATTGCTTCAGATGAGGTTAATATTAATAGTGTTAATTATTTAGAAGGTGATGAAATAACATTAACTTATGATTTTGGAGATAACTGGAAAGTTATTTTGAAAATAGAAGATATTACTAAAAAAGAAGTTTCGCTTAGAGGGTTACCACGTGTATTAGATGGTGCTGGTTTTGGTATTTTAGAAGATGTAGGTGGTACTCATGGTTTAGCAGAAATAGCAGAAGCTTTGAAATCTGGTAAAGTTCATCAGCATAATGAATGGTTAATGGAATTAAAAGAAGCACAATTTGATTTAGCACAATTTGATATTGAAGAAATGAACGCTCGTCTTAAAAAATTAGTGCGTATTTATAAGGATATTTATGAGTATGGCATTTCTCCTAATAAGAAATTAATTAAATTTTTATTGCGCACATAATGATAGGAAATGAAATTATAAAATAAATATTGAATCTTTATGTCAATGCTTTTTGATTATGTCCCGAAAATTTAAAATTGTTAGCGAGATGATTCTGAGGAATTTCTCGCTATTTCTTTTGGTGTTACACAATGTTTTTAAATGTCTGTTTTTGATCAAATTCTTCTTGTGTGATGCCCTTATTTTTAAATATCGAATAAAGGAATTACGTTTCCAAGGGTGAGTCATAGGTGGAATATAGCTACGTTTTGATGTTTTTTCTGAATGATATCGAATTCTTTGGATTGTTTTTCATGTGTTTCTAACTGCTTTGTCGCAAACAATTCATCTCCAATGCTAGTGAATAGCCTAGCATCAACAGATTTAATCACTAATATTTCAGTCCCTTTATTAAAATATTTTCAATACCTGTAGAAGTTATAGGTAAATAATATTCATTTTGAAAACGAAAATGATGCCCAGCATTGATTTTTCTTTGAGTAAGAACACCTAAAATAATATTTAAAGTAGATAAATCAGGTGTTTTTTCAAAGATAGATGTGATATGATGAAGAGGTAGTCCAAAACGTTGATTGAATTTTTTTATGTAGGAGTGCAAAAATTCATTCGCTTCCTTAACAGAGGAAATTTTATTGAGATCAAATTCAGCCACCAGGCGAGATTGAAGGGTACCAAATACTCTTTCAACTCGCCCTTTTGCTTGTGGTATAGACGTAGTTTGTATAGTGACACCTAATTGCTTACAAGCATAACCGAATTGAATAAATGTATCGTTTTCTAAATTCTTTTTTGATAATGATGCATATTCAAATATAGTACGACGATCAGTTTTAAACATATTAGGAATACCGTAGTTTGTAAGAATTTGATGACAGATAGTATAGTAACCTTTCAAAGTTTCTTCTTTATCAAACCAAGCACCGACAATATGTCACAAAGCATCATCAATGGCAATATGTAAAGTTGCTTTGTGCCCGGTACAAAATCAATCATGGATACTTGCATCCATTTGAAACTGTTCATCAAAGTATTTTTTTCTGGGGCGACTAGGGTGAGCGTGATGATTTTCTAAAGCATCTATTTTTTCTAAAAGTAGGTTACCTTTACTTCTATTTTTTTCTTTATTCAGTTGTGCTTTTAAAATGTTTGCCACAGTAGAACGAGAAATACTTATATTTTCTATCTCATTCAATTTTTCAGTAAAGTGAGTAAAATTAAATTTAGAATATTTTTCAATATACAACT
>NZ_JBZXTS010000091.1:0-2053 GCF_058895785.1 Staphylococcus sp. B1(2026) | reverse complement strand
CAATTAGTTAATAGTGTACAAACTGGTACACAAACAACAGCACCTACTAATGAAGTTGTGCGTGTCGGTACTTTAGAAACAACTGGTCCACAGCTAAGCTTAAATAATGTGACTCAAGTCACATTATTACATAAAACAAACAATGAGTATCAACAAAAAGTAACTTTAGATCATGTCCCTACATCATTTAATGACTATGTTGTTAAAATTAAAACAGGTAATTCTCAAGATTTATTATTACCTATTACACAAGCACAAGAAGTACAAAAAGCAGGTCAAACATTCATTAAACTAACAACTGCTTTATCAAACATGCCCCAAAATAACCATGAGATATATATCAAAAAAACACCTACTACTACAAATGGTTTTACATCCTTCAAATCATTAGTAGAAGCTATTAACGCTAATCCAAACGGTACGTTTTCACTGGCCAGCGATGTTAGTGCTGATGAAATAACGCCTACATCAAGTTATGTAACAAAAACTTTTACAGGTACACTATTAGGTGGCACAAACCAACAACAATTTGCTATCCACAATTTGAAAATGCCTTTATTTGAAGCTTTACAAGGTGCGACGATTAAATATATTGATTTAAAAAATGTCAATATTACAACATCTCAAACAAATATCGGTGCTTTAGCTAAAACAGCTCAACAAAGCACAGTACAAGATGTCTCTGTTCAAGGTGCTATTCATGCAACAAGTAATATCGGTGGTTTAGTTGCCAGTGCAACACAATCACAACTTAATAATACAGCTTTCCACGGTCAAATTTATGCAACTCAACCCAATAACACAAGTGAATTAGGTGGCTTAATTGGAAAAGCTAAAGATACGACACTGTCACAATCTTTTGTTAATGTCAATATTGTAGGTAATTTCCAACATCAAAACACACGTGTAGGTGGTATTGTTGGTTTATTAGAAAGTGGAAAAATAAGTAATGTTTATGCAAAAGGTCAATTAAATAATACTGGAATTAACGCACAAATCGGTGGTATTGTAGGAAGTACATATACTCGTGGGCAAGTAGATAATGCCCTTAGTTTTATTAAAGGTGATAACTCAACAGCCTTTATCCATGGAGATACTAATTTTACTAATGCAAATATAACAAATAGTTTTTATGTTTTAAATATTGCCCATGGTAAACCCGATGCATGGGGTATAGGTATTAGTGATGCCTATGCACAAAATAAAATTAAAAAAATGAAAATATCAACAACTTTAACGGATAGTTCCCAAGATCAACAAATCAATCAACTAACTGCTAATTATCAAACAGTTCAACAAGCAGAAAAAAATAGATCTATCGCATATCATAATGTAGCTAAATTAATACCTTTTTATAATAAAGAAGTAATTGTTAAATTAGGTAATGAGATTTATCAATCTGATAAATTATTTACTACACCTATTCTCTCCATTACACCAATGTATAATCATAAAATTATTTCCAATGATTTAAAAAATATAAATAAACTAATGATTCATTTTGATGATAATACAATTGCTTATATTGATTTAATACCACAAACAGAACAAACACAATTAACTTATCGTCTGAAAAACACCTCATTAATTTACACACCACAATATATGCCTAAACAATCCTTTAATATATTAGAAGCAGTAAGCTCTAATATTAATGATATTCAATATTATTCTGAAAAAGTATTAAATGCATTAGGAACGATAATCACTACTAATGATATAAATAATAAAGTTGCACAATCTAATCATTTAATAACAGTAGAAGAAGCTAAACAAGAAATTCTGAAAGAAAAAATGGGCTTACTTTATTTAGAAAGTGCCTTTGAAAACATTAAAAATAATATTGATCAAGTGTTAAATAAAGTTCTATCTACCTCTTATTTATCTAACACATCTAATGATTACACTATAAAATATATTAAACAAAATAAAGAAAAATTATTACTTGGCTTAGCTTATATGCAACGTTGGTACAATATTGACTTTGACAAAATCAATATTCAAGATTTAGCTACTTATCATCAAGGTTTTTATGGTAAATCTAATAATAGTT
>NZ_JBZXTS010000090.1:0-2088 GCF_058895785.1 Staphylococcus sp. B1(2026) | reverse complement strand
AGAGTGGGAAGAGCGTAAGTTGATTCAAATAGCTGATTATCGTAACGGTAAAGCACATGAAAAATATATTTCTGAGGATGGGAAATATATCGTAGTAAACTCCAAATTTATTTCTACGAATGGAAATGTAAAAAAATATTCTAAAAAAATGATTGCTCCACTCATAAAAGGAGAGATTACTTTTGTTTTAAGTGATGTTCCAAATGGTAAAGCAATTGCAAAAACGTTTTTGATAGATGACAATAATAAATATACATTAAATCAACGTATTGCGGGTATAACACCTCATATAAATACTAATCCATATTTTTTATTTTCACTTATGAATAGGCATCATTATTTCTTAAAATTTGATAATGGAGTAGGACAAACTAATTTATCTAAAAAACAAGTCGAAAATTGGACAGAATTAAATACTACTAAAAATGAACAAGACAAAATCGGTGCATTTTTTCAACACACAGACAACTTTATTGTTACTCATCAAAAAAAAATAAACTATCTAAATATTTTGAAACAAGCTTATTTACAAAAAATGTTCATTTAATCTATACAACTAAAATAACTTCCTAAATAATAGAGTTGGATAATATCCAAAATTTATTATTTAGGAGGTTTTTCTATGTCAAGAAATAGAAAAAATCAATTATTTTCAAAATATTTCGAAGAGTGGATTAAGCTTTATAAGGAAGGTGCTGTCAGACCAATTACATTAAAGAAATATTATATGAGTAAATATTATATTGAAAAATTAGTTCCGAATTTAAAAGTTAATCAAATAACAAGAAGAATTTATCAACAATTAATTAATGATTATGCATTAACTCATGAAAAACAAACAACAATGGATTTTCATCATCAAATTAAAAGTGCTATTTTGGATGCCGTAGACGATGGTTTAATTATACAAAATCCAACAAGAAAAATTATTATTAAAGGTAAAACACCTAGAAAAAAACGTCCTAAATTTTTAAATCAATTTGAAGTTCAAGCATTGGTGAAACAAATGAATTTAACTTCAACTATTAATTGGGATTGGTTTATTTTATTAATTTTAAAAACAGGTTTAAGATTTTCAGAAGCATTAGCAATTACACCAGAAGATTTTGATTTTAATTCTCAAAAGTTGATTGTAAATAAAACTTGGGATTATAAATCAAAGCAAGGATCTTTTCAACCTACAAAAAATAAATCATCTGAAAGAAAGATTCAATTAGATTGGCAAACAGCTATGCAATTTTCTCAATTAATAAGAGACTATCCTTTACAAAAGTCCATATTTGCAAAGTCTAGAGTTTTTAATTCAACTATTAATAAGCGATTAGAGAAATTATGCCAAAAAGCACAAATACCACATATTTCTATTCACGGATTAAGACACACACATGCTTCTTTATTATTATTTGCAGGTGTATCAATAGCAACTGTGGCGAAAAGATTAGGACATTCAAGTATGTCGACTACACAAGAAACATATTTACATATTATTCAAGAACTAGAAAATCAAGACAATGATAAAATTATGAAGCATTTATCTATGATAATTTAAAAAGGCGCAATTGCGCCTTTCATATGAACATTTTTTGTAAGTAAGCTTGTTTTAAAAATTTTAATAAGGTTAATTTATTTTCATAAAGATTAGTAAGCTTGTTAATTTCTTGTATAAATCTTCCTATTTGCAACTGTTCTATATAATTAGGGATTATAATAGGTAAATTTTGCAATATGTTACTATTTAATTTTGCTCTTCCACCACCAACAAGATAAGGGAAAATATTCATAGAACTAATTCTTGGAACTAAAAACAAATTATCAAGAACTTTTTTATTACCTTGTAATACATGTGCATGATTGTTTACCCAAATTTTACCAGAAACATATTTAACGGGATAATTAATTAAATCATTGGCTCCATCTTCTGCAATTAATACATATTCCCCTTCATGAGTATATCCCTTAACATAATCTTGCACTCCATTTGCACCATAATAGGGTGTATCTCCAGAAATACGATTACTAGCTGTAATAGGAACTCGTAAGTTATTATATATTTGAGAAATTTCATTAAGCCTACGGGTTTCCCATTCC
>NZ_JBZXTS010000089.1:0-2382 GCF_058895785.1 Staphylococcus sp. B1(2026) | reverse complement strand
TTGTATCATATGGTGTACCTACTGGTACTTGATTTTCATCAGTAACAGGTTCTTTAATTTTATTACCTTGTTCGTCTTCATATTTAACAATTACATTACCTTTAGGTTCTTCCTGTAATTTATATACATATGTTACTTGTTTTGTTTTCTCTGCTTCAACTTTACCTGTTTCAGCACCTTTTGTTTTTTCAGGTACTAAAATATATGTTTTACCTTCAAAATCAATTGTTGCATCTTTACGATCAGTTGTATCGTATGGTGTATCATTTGAAGCATTTACTTCATCTTTCACTGGTTGTTTAATCACTTTACCAGATTCATCTGTATAATTAACAACAACATTACCAGTTAATTCGTTATAAACATAAGTAACTTCTGTTGTACCTTCTATTACTTTACCTGTTTCTTTACCTTTTGTTTTTGATTGATCTATAGCATATTTTTTATTATCTGCCGTTGTAATTAACAATGGTTTATTATCTGTTGTGTTGTAATCTTTACCTACTGGTGCTTGTGTTTCATCATTAATAGGTACTCTAATTTGATTACCTTTAGTATCTTCATATTTAACAACAACATCACCTTTAGCTACTTCTTTTAATACGTACTGATAAACAATTGTTTGTGGTTCATCTTTTACTGTACCTGTTTCTGCTGCATCAGTTGCATTGTTACGAACTGGTGCTGTTGTTGATAAAGTATACACTTTACCATCTTTTGTGATTTCATTTGGTTTATCACCTGTATATGCTTCACCAAATGGTGTATCTGCTGGTTTAACTACTTTAGATGGTTGCAGTTCTGTTTCTGTATTTTCAATAACATAACGTTCATTAACTTCTCCACCTACGTGTTGATATTGATAAACAACTGTTTGTTTACTAGAAGTTACAGTACCTGTTTCTGCAGCATCACCTTGATTTTTACGCACTGGATTTTCAGGTAAAATTTTATATTTTTTACCATCTTTTTTAATTTCATCTGTCTTATGGTCAGTTGTATCATAAGCTTTACCTAATTTTTCATTTGCTGGCGTATCATTTTCTGATGTTTTTAAATCTTCATCATGTCCTTTTTCTACATAACGAACATTAACTTCTCCACCACCGATATAATAATAAACAACTTCTGAAGAATCTAACCAAGTATGACTTAACGTAATTCTTCCTGTATTATCTATTGTACCATTTGCTAATGGAAATGTTACTTTTATTTTATTCCCTGCAGCTTCATTTTTAATTTCAGTTGGTTGTTTAAATGTTTCAAGAATATTATCATTTTCACCTGGTAAAGAAATATGAGCTAAATAAAATGCATTTTTATCATTACTAATATAAGAATTGAACGGATTACCATCTTTATCTACTTTTGAAAGTTCTTCATCTGATAAACCTTTGAAATTATAAACTTTATCAGAATAAGTTGTATACTTATCTATGTTTTTAAAAAATTCTTCCGCACTCGGTAATTTATCGTCAGTTGAGTTTCTTGGTGTTAAGTATACAATAATGTTTGCTGTTCCTTTGTTATCTACATATTCTTTTTTCTGATAAACAGTTACTATTCTAGGATCAGTTTTATATCCTTTAACTTCATTTGATGTATATTTAAAATCACCTTTATACAGTGCTACACCAGAACTTACAACACCTTTTTGATTAGGTGTACTAGTGATATATTCATAGCCTTCTAATTCTAATGGTACCGTATTGTATACATTATGCGTCCAACTTGATTGTTTTTCGTCTGAACGTATAACTTCATTTGTTTTAATATATTTTTTACCATTTTTTTCAACATCAAATTTTTGACCATCTTCAACTTCTTTTAATAATTGATAATGTGTAACTTGATAAACATGTTTAGGAATTTGAATAACCAAATCATTCAAATCTGCGGGTTGTTTATGATTAACACCGTTCGAGTAAATAATATTTAATGGTTTATTACCTTCAGAAATAGTTAAATTCACACTAGTTTTATCAACAGAAAACACAGGTTTACCTTTTTGATTGTTAAAAGCAGTTAATGTTTGACCCTTATTAATCACTAATGTTTCAGTATTACCTACTTGAACATCGTTTTCATTAAAACTTGTAATATATATCTTTGTAGGATTTTGAACTTGTATAGGATCTTCTGGATTTTTTACTGGTCCTAAATCATCCGTAGATGTTGAAAAAACATATTTATAATTAGATTCTCTATTTTTTATTACATTAAATGTATGTCTATTTGCATTTGGATCGACTAATGGAGGATTTTCAGAATTAGTAATTGTATAATCTACTAATGATGATGATACTTCTGGTGTTGCTCTAAATTTAGAATTTGGTAATTCTGTTGTTTCTTTTGTTATAATTCTTGGATTACGTGTTGTTT
>NZ_JBZXTS010000088.1:0-2414 GCF_058895785.1 Staphylococcus sp. B1(2026) | reverse complement strand
TTAGTGTCGCATTTAATTTTACAACTTATCATTGAAATAAAATTGTGTAGGAAGTATGAACATTGAACCATGCTCAGTTAATTAGATGGTCAAAATAATTAAATATTGTTTTATATATGGACTTATTTCTGATTTTTATCGGAGTGAGTCCATTGTATTTTAAAATGATATGATCATGAATATAGAATTGAATATATTTTTAATCAATACTTCTAAATGATGATATCTATTTAAGTAAAACTTTCAATTGGTTGATTATTTAAACGTTTCTCGGCTCTAGATATACTTTACTTTGAATTGGAAACGTGTTTTTAATGCTTTATATGTATGAGAAGTATACTGAAATCTTCTATTGCTATTCATCAATATATTTATCTCTATCACGTTGGTTAAATAAATTTTATTCATTATTTTATTCATGTATAAACTTGATGACAACTTATATTATGTTTTTCTATAGCTTTTCCATAATCAAACTCTTTTGAAATTGTGTATTATAAGATGTCAATTATTTTTGTTAACATTGTCTTTTTTGATGTTTTGTTATAATCTTTGAATTTCCTTTTCTAGTAGATCTTATATTTTATCACTATTGATTAAAATTATATAAATAGATATAATTATATTGTATAACAAACAATGAGAAGTGGGGAATTGTATGACGATTTTAAAGGTAGAACATTTATCGAAAATTTATGCTGATAAAACGGTGTTACATGATATCAATTTAGAAATTACTGCACCAGGGGTATATTTAATTGTAGGTCCGAATGGTTCGGGTAAAACAACATTACTGGAAACATTAGTAGGTTTGAGAAAACCCACATCAGGCCAATATACTGTAATTGATGAAAATCAAAAAATGAATCTGACAACTAGTGTTAGTTTTTTAACACAAGAAAATACTTTAAGACCAGGTTGTTATGTGAAAGAAGAAATTAAACTTATTCAAGAATTATATGACTTACCTAATTTTGATTATCATCAATTTTTAGCACAATATGGTTTGGAAGATTATTTAAATCATAAGACGAATAAGTTGTCTGGTGGGACACAGAGAAGATTATTACTGGCGTTAACATTGTTAGCTAATCAATCTGTAATTATTTTAGATGAACCTGTTTCAGGTTTAGATACTTTTAGTCGAAATGAAATTTGGCAGATGATTGTACAGGCATCTAAAGAAAAAATTATTCTTGTGTCAGATCATTATTTAAATCAATCTGCGGATTATTCTGATTATGTTTTCTTATTAAACAAGGGGCATATGTTATCTGATGGTAGTATTAAAGATATCGTGAAACAAACAGGTGTGACACATACAATTAAAGTACGACGAGATGATAGTGAAGCTGTTATGATGAAGTTGAAATCGAATGGCATTGATTTTGTTAAAAAAACGTCAGGTACAGTTGATATTTTTTATTTAACATTAAATGAAACGTCAGCCTCACTTTTAATTGAAGAAAAAGTATTGCCAGTTACATTTGAAGATATTTATTTCTATTTGACGGAAGGTGGTGCTGATAATGTTCAATAAATGGTTAGCAGTTTTTAAATTAGAGTTTAAACACTTAATGAGAGAGCCGGTTACTTTGTTTTTTATGTGGGTGTTACCAATTATTTTTACAGTAGTTTTTGGTGGTGCATTTGGTAGTGAATTATCAACTTTAGGGAATGGTATTTTAGGGATTGATACAGTCGTACCAATTAATATTGTTTTTCTACTGGCAAATGTTGGTTTAATGGGTTTACCTATTACAATTATTGAATTGCGTAATAATAAAGTGTTGAAGAGATATGTGACGTATCCTTTAAGTTATCCATTGTATTTTCTAGCGTTAGCATCAGCGTTATTATTTGCGAGTTTTATTTCAACATTAATATTCGGTCTATTATCTTTTATTAAATATGATGCGGTATGGCGTATGAATGTCTTAGATACAATAATTTTTATTGCAATATATCTTGTAACGGTTTTTATTTTTGATGTGATAGGTTATATGATTGCTTTATTAATTCATAATAATCGTATTGCGAATATGACGACAACTGGTTTATTTTTGGCGATGATTTTTACATCGGGTATTGTTTTACCAATTGAGTCGTTATCAGATGTTGTTCAATTTATTGCCAAAATATTCCCGATGTACCATTTAGTACAATTGTTTCAATATATATGGGTAGGTAAATTTGTTTGGGCTAATCAAATGTGGAATATAATTTACATTGTCGGGCTAACTGCCGTATTAGCAATGTGTTTAAGAGTTGTTAAAATTAAATGGGATTAAAGAAAAGTGTTGGTGATTCTCATCAACACTTTTTATTTGCCTATTTTATTAATTATATATGAAGAAACTAGAATTTTAATTAATTATTAAAATGAAATATTCATAAAAATAATTTTAAAAATT
>NZ_JBZXTS010000087.1:0-2423 GCF_058895785.1 Staphylococcus sp. B1(2026) | reverse complement strand
TTCGAATCCAGGTATCCCAGCCATGAGCCATTAGCTCAGTTGGTAGAGCATTTGACTTTTAATCAAAGGGTCGAAGGTTCGAGTCCTTCATGGCTCATTTTTAAAAACAGTGAATATTTCACTGTTTTTTTATTTTGGTCTGATACTAGCCTATGTTATAATATAAAAAAGAAAAAGAAGGGTTAGATTATGCTTACATTAATTGCTATGTTATTTTCTTTTATTTCATGTATTATTTTAATTCCTTTTATGAAACAACTAGCATTTAGAATAGGTGCGGTTGCTAAACCTGATAAAAGACGTATTCATAAAGGTATTATTCCACAAATTGGTGGAATAGCACTTTATATTAGTTTTTTAATAGGTTTATTTATTACACAACCTGTTGAGAAAGAAATTAATGTTATTATGTTAGGTGCAACAATTATTATAGTTCTTGGTTTAATAGATGATATTTATGAATTATCAGCAAAATTAAAATTACTGGGTCAATTATTATCAGCTTTTGTTATTGTTATAGGTGGAATTAAAATTACTTTTATTACATTACCTTTTATAGGACAAATACATTTTGGTTTGTTTAGTTCTATTATGACTATTATTTGGATTTTAGCATTTATTAATGCAATTAATTTGATTGATGGTTTAGATGGGTTAGCAACAGGTATTTCAATTATTGGTTTGGGAACAATCGGTTTAATGGCAATGTCTCAACAAAATATTTTTGTAACAATGTTATGTGCTGTCTTAATTGGTGCCAGTATAGGATTTTTAATATTTAATTTTAATCCAGCATCTATTTTTTTAGGTGACAGTGGTGCAATGTTTCTTGGTTTTATGTTAGCTGTAGTGTCATTACTTGGTTTTGGTTATAAGAGTGGTGTTACAATTGCTTCTTTAACGATACCTATTATTATATTGGGTGTACCATTTATGGATACAATATTTGCTATTATCAGACGTCAAAATAAGAAGCAATCTTGGTTAACAGCTGATGCATCACATTTGCACCATCGTTTAATGAAATTAGGCTATTCTACTAAAGAAACGGTGATTATTATTTATGTAATTGCATTATTATTTAGTGCTGCTGGAGTTGTTTATTCATTATCAACGGCATCAGGTGGATTTTTAATATTATTAGCTGTATTTTTTAGTATTGAGATTTTAGTAGAAGTTACTAATTTAATTAGTGAGAACTATCGTCCATTATTAAATTTACTTACTAAATTATTCAATAATTATTAAAGGAGAATTATGAATAGAAATAAAATTTACAATTTAGTGTTAGTTGCTATTTTAAGTGCTATCATTATTATACAATCATTTGTACCAGGGTTAGGTAATATACCTATTCCACCAATTACACCAACAATTATTCATATTACTGTTATTGTAGGTACTATAATATTAGGATTACGTCAAGGTATATTTTTAGGGTTTATATGGGGAGTATGTTCTTTATTGAGAGCATGGATAGTCCCACCATCACCAATTACACAATTGATTTTTGGTAATCCTATTATTGCAGTATTACCACGTATTGCTGTAGCAATTATTGCTTTTTATATGTTTCACTTATTAATAAAAAAAATGAAACGTATGTATGCAACTATGGTAACAGCTATAATAGCTTCTCTAACTAATACATTATTAGTTTGTATGATGATATATTTAATTTATGCACAACAATATGCTAATTTATTAAATATTGATGTTTCAGGTATATGGAAAGTGTTAACAACATTAATTTTAACTAGTGGTCTAGCAGAAGCTATTATAGCATGTATAATAGTACCTATATTAATTAAATCATTATTAAAAATTTATAAAAAATAAATAAGCATTTTTCTAGTCAAAATATATTTTCTATGGTAAAATCCATAATGTAGTTTTTATTACAATTATAAAAATAA
Organism: Staphylococcus sp. B1(2026); assembly: GCF_058895785.1. Classification (NCBI taxonomy): domain Bacteria; kingdom Bacillati; phylum Bacillota; class Bacilli; order Caryophanales; family Staphylococcaceae; genus Staphylococcus; species Staphylococcus sp. B1(2026). The sequence goes on along the minus strand of NZ_JBZXTS010000087.1, from coordinate 507 downwards.
GGAGAAATTTCATGTTAAAAGAATTTAAAGCTTTCATTATGAAAGGAAACATTGTTGATTTAGCAGTAGCTGTAATTATTGGAGGAGCTTTTGGTGCAATTGTAACTTCATTAGTAGATGATATTTTCCAACCAATTATTGCAAGTGTATTTAATGCTGAAAACATTGAAAAAGTTGTTATTCATATTGGTAGTGCGTCAATCGGTATCGGTAAATTTGCAGGTTCTGTAATTAATTTCTTAATCGTGGCAGCTATTTTATTCATGATTATTAAAGCAAAAGAAAAAGCAGAAGCTTTATCGGGTAATGAACCAGAAGAAGAAGCACCAGCAGCGGATACAGTATTATTAACTGAAATTCGTGATTTATTAAAAAATAAATAATTTATTTTAACGTTATAGTAAGTATAAACTACTTATTATAACGTTTTTTATAAGATAGTAGAGTTAAAAAGAAATTTGATAAATATCTTGTATCTATTACGTAGTTCAAAATCCTATGGGGGTC
>NZ_JBZXTS010000086.1:0-2607 GCF_058895785.1 Staphylococcus sp. B1(2026) | reverse complement strand
GGATTTTGAACTACGCAATAGATACCGAATTATTTTTAAGATAAATGCATTTCATAATCTTCTAATGAATATAATACAATTTTTTCAGCATCTATTAGTTTCAACGTAACTTCTTGTTTGATCGCATTAATTGCAATCACTCTACCACGTCCTTCTTCGATGGCTACAACATCTCCTAAATCCGGTAAACGTTGATTCATTTCTTCATAATAGTCATTCTCGTATTTTAAACAACACATTAGTCTACCGCAAACACCCGAAATTTTAGTTGGATTAAGTGAAAGATTTTGTTCTTTTGCCATTTTAATTGACACTGGTGCAAAATCCCCTAAAAAAGTTGAACAACATAATGTATGGCCACAAGGTCCAATACCCCCTAAAAGTTTGGCAGCGTCCCTGTCACCTACTTGTCTTAGTTCTATACGAGTTTTATAAACACTCGCTAACATTTTAACTAACTCTCTAAAATCAATTCGATTCTCAGATACGAAGTTAATAATTAGTTTTTCTTTATTTAATGTATACTCACTTTCTAATACTTTCATCGGCAACCCTAAGTCTTTAACATATTGTTTACAATTGATGAAAGCCTCTTTAGCTAGCTTTTGATTATCTAAATAACGTGCTTTATCTGATGTTGAAGCGTATCTCAAAATAGGTTTTAATGGTAAAAAAACATTTTGTTCTTCTTCTTGTCTATTAGCTAAAACAATTGTTCCTAATTCTTGACCTTTTTGCGTTTCAACAACAACTTCATCTCCAACTTGAAAAACTTGTTGCTCTGGAGAAAAATAATATATACGTCCAATTGGTTTAAAACGTACGCCTACAATTTCTATCATATTTTATCACCCTGTACTTTAATAATTAGTTTTTCCATAACTAATTGACTATTAACATTATGCTCTATTTCTGCTAGTGCTATTAACACTTGTTCAATAATACTCACAATTTTCGCAAGAGGAACTCTTACAATTGTTGCTTTTATTTCGTAATTCAATATACGTTGCTTATTTAACTTATAGTATAGCATATCTTGATAATAAGTAAGTAGTATTCTGTACATAAAAATTTGTTCTTTTTTACTTTTAAATTCAGGTAAAACATCAACAATAGCTAAAATACATAATGGATCAAATAATAATTTGTCTGTAAATACTTTTAATAGATTTATTTGTTTTATAAAATTCTCCTGTGACAATATTAATCTAGCTTTGGTTAAATCTTCAGATAATAAAATAGCTATTTGAATAGCATCTGCTGATAGCTTCGGAAATTCTTCAATTAATTGATGATAACCATTGTGATTAGAATGAGATGAAAAAGTAAGTTGCTGACATCTTGATAAAATGGTTGGTAATATTTTTTGTGGTGATGTGGTAACTAAAATACCTATACTTTGACCTGTCGGTTCTTCAATAGATTTTAATAAACTATTTGATGCTTGCATATTTAATTTATCTGCTTCTAATATAATATAAAATTTATACTTGTCTTCTACTGGTGATGTCATCATAAATTTTTGTAATTCTATACTATCATTCTTTTTTAACATCAATTGTTCAGTAGTTACGATATGTAAATCACGATAATTATTATTTTCTATTTTTTGACAATGACTACATACTAAACAAGGTGATACATCATTTGGAGATAAACACACTAAAGATTTCATTAATAATTTAGCACATGCTAATTGTTCGTCTATATGATCTCCTGAAAATAAATAAGCATGCGATAAATGCTGTTGTTTTAATTCATTCATTAGTACTTTGGCAACTCTTGGTTGCTGTTTCATTAATTGCTCGAATGTCAACATATCCTCTTCCTTTAATTTTATTTCAATTTTTTTTGAATAATTTCACATACTTGATTTACAATTTGCGAAACTTCTTGTGTAGCATCTATTGTAATATAGCGATTATTATGCTCTACAGATAATTTTTCATAACCTTCTTTCACTTGTTTATGAAAATCTAATTGCTCTTTATCAATACGATTTATTTCTCTTTGTTGTGCTTGTTTAATACGCTCTAAACCGATTTCGACAGGCAACGACAGATAAAACGTATAATCTGGCAAATAATCTTCTATTGCAAACATATTCAATGATAGTATTTCAGACATACCTAAGCCACGTGCATAACCTTGATAAGCTAAAGAACTATCTATATATCTATCACATAAAACAATTGTTTCCTGTTCTAATGCTGGTTGAATTTTTTTCTTTAAATGTTCTCTACGTGCTGCTGCAAAAAGTAAAGCTTCTGTACGTTCGTCCATATTTTGTGATTCAAATAACAATGTTCTTATTTTTTCTGCTAGTTCTACACCACCGGGTTCTCTCGTTACTAATACTGAATAATTCAATTTTTTTAAACATTGTGCTACTTGTGAAATAATGGTTGTTTTTCCCGCACCTTCTGTACCTTCAAATGTAATAAATATTCCTTTTTGTTTCTTTTCCATTCATTTTTCCACCTTTTAATCATATAGAAAAGGGCATAATTGGTTATTTTTGCCCTTAATACAGTTTTTCATATATTACTATCATACTTTATTTTAAAGCGACAATCAAACTTAGTATCTATTGCGTAGTTCAAAATC
>NZ_JBZXTS010000085.1:0-2745 GCF_058895785.1 Staphylococcus sp. B1(2026) | reverse complement strand
AATCTGGTAACAGATTGGAGGTGTAACTTATGTTTGAAATCTTCGTAAATTTATTGTTATCTATCGTAGCAGATGTTTTTGCTTATATTATCTGTAAATGGCTTGATAGATATTTATAAGTGAGTAATAAGTCTAAAGATAAAGAAAAAGACAGAGCTGACACTCTGTCTTTTTTGTGTAACTTATGCAATCTTCGTAATTGCTTATATTTGAATTATATCTTATATATTTTTTTATAGCAACTTGAAATGAAAAAGTTAAAGTGATATTATGTATTTATTAATAAAATATACACATAACAGAGTTGAGCAAGTGTGGTGGTCTAGTATAGACAAACACACAACAAACTAAGTCAGAGACTTAAGCACAGCGTGCGTGTTTGTTAACGAAGTTGTGTTTGAAAATGAAGTTTTCAAAGCCCCCCCTACTAATAGGGGGGCTAACTTATATACTCTAAACCTCTTAAACGTTGATACTAAGCGATTTTTAAGTAATATTTGACGTTTTTTAAATATTACTAAATTTATAAAGGAATAGATTAAATGAATTTATTAGATTTTAGAAATAAATATTAAAAGACTTAAAACTGTTGATATTATTATGTTTTAAGTCTTTTTTTGTATTTGAATTGATAATTAGTTTATATAACTAGTCATAGTTTAGATGATTTCATTTGGATTTTGAATAGAAATGAGACAACTTGTTGTCGAGTTTCTTCTTAACTTGATACTATTAGAAATAAAAGTCGAGAGATTTTTGTGGTTTTAATATGAGTTAAACTCTTGGGGTGTCTATATTTTTCGTAAAAAAAAAAGCCTTGCTTTGGTATAAAATAAGTAGTATGCTTTAGTTGTTGAGACAAAAACATATTTTATTTTAGAAAGGCAAGAGCTTTAATTATTTATAAATAATTTCTTCTCTTAGAATGGTACTAGAAAAATGGAAGAAAATCAACAAATTTTTATTGATGTTTCGAAAAAAGGTAAAGATAGAAAATGGAAAGAACGTAAATTGATGAATATTGATTTATCAAATAGATTGGAAAAATTAGGATATAAACAATTTAATAATGTGATGCAATGTGCAGAAGTTTTAAAATTTAAAAAAGATAATGATATTTTAAGATTATATCAAACTTGGTTTTGTAAAAATAAGTTGTGTCCGCTTTGTAATTGGCGACGTGCAATGAAACATAGTTATCAAGCAACACAAGTAATAGATAAAGCGATAGAAAAAGAACCAAAAGCAAAATTTTTATTTTTAACATTGACTGTAAAAAATATTAAAGGTGATATGTTAAATAAAACAATGAGTGATTTAACAAAATCATTTAGAAGATTGATGAAAAGAACGAAAGTTGTAAAAAATTTAATTGGGTATTTACGTTCGACTGAAGTAACGTTTAATTCAGAAACAGAATTATATCATCCACATATACATGTTTTATTAATGGTTAAGTCTAGTTATTTTAAAGGTACTAGTGAAAATTATATTTCTCAAAAAGAATGGCAACAGATGTGGCAACAAGGTGCTCAGTTAGATTATTTACCGATAGTTGATATTAGAAAAGTACGATCAAAAAAATCAAATGATGAGAAAGATATAAAAAATGCAATTATAGAAACTGCAAAGTATCCAGTAAAACCAATTGATACATTACAAGCAAGTGAAGAACAAAAATTAAAAATAGTAGATGATTTAATGCAAGGACTTTATAAAAAAAGACAAATAGGTTATGGTGGTTTGTTGAAAAAAATTTATAAAGAGTTGCAATTAGATGATTTAGAAAATGGCGATTTGATAAAAATTGATGATGAAAAAAACGAAGTAACACCAGGTAAAGAAATTATTGCGGTGTGGAATTGGGAAAGAAAAAATTATTTTATAAAAGATTAAAAGTGATGTCTTTAAAAAAGATGTCATTTTTTTAATTTTTTGAGATTTTAAAAATGGATATTTGTGGTACCTAGCCGGTACTTTTTCATAATTTAACGTATATTACCGGTACCTGACCGGTGCAATAGAGAGTAATTATTCGTGGTTTTTGGTACCAAACCGGTACCAAACAGGTACTTTACCGGTACTTTTAGCTAAAATTTGATATCATGACCGGTACCGGTAAAAGCATAAGGAAAACTGTTGGCACTGCCAACCATCAACACGCTTTAGGTACCTAAAGTATAGGTGTTTGATGTCAGTTTTCTCTTATGCTCTATAGTAAATATATTGTATTTCGCTCATATTTTGATTTTAAGAGTTTATAAAAATTTTTATAAGTGATTTATAAGATGATTTATAAGTGTTTTTAAAATTGAATTTAAGACGGTATTAAGAGATTGTAAAATAAAAAATATTTATTCCGTCACAATAAAACTCAATAAAAAATAAAAAATAGAATTTTGAAAAAGTAAATTAGATTAAAAAATTTTTTTATAAAATTAAACAGAAGAAAAATAAAGCGTGTGTTTTTTAAAATTTAAACTAGAAAAAGCGACGGAAAAAATAAAAATTATTTAACTTCCTTGCGTCGCCAGTTGCGAAAAAAATTTTAAAAATAAAAAAAGCAATGATTTAAGAGTGGAGATTTTTTGAAGAATGAAAAAAATACAACTCGGTCATTGTCTTTTTTTAAGCAAGCGAAACATTATTTTCTTCCGAAGCGAGCCGAATTGTTTTGAGCAACTTTTTAAAAAGTTGCAAAGAAAAAGAAATAAATTGATTTATGTTATAATAATTGAGTTACTT
>NZ_JBZXTS010000084.1:0-2786 GCF_058895785.1 Staphylococcus sp. B1(2026) | reverse complement strand
TTTTGAACTACGCAATAGATACTAAATAATATTGCATCATCTAGAGAAGTCAAACATTTGTGACAAAAAACAAGGGCTTTGATATTTATTAATTTTTGTGATATACAACTCTTAATACAATGCTTAAAAGCTATACGCAGATGACCAGAGAACTTAATGATTTATTTCATAACTGCTAGATTTTAAAAAATGACGGCAAAATAGATAAAAAATAAATTCCCCTATCCCTTGGTTATCAAGGAATTAGGGGAATTTATTAAATATTATACATTAAATCTAAATAGCATGATATCGCCATCTTGTACTTCGTATTCTTTACCTTCTAATCGTACACGACCTGCTTCTTTGGCTGCTTGCATATTACCGTATTTTACTAAGTCATCATAACTCACTGTTTCCGCACGGATAAATCCTCTTTCGAAATCAGAGTGAATTACACCCGCACATTGTGGTGCTTTCATTCCACGACGGAATGTCCAAGCACGTACTTCTTGTACACCCGCTGTAAAGTATGTTGCTAAACCTAATAAATGATAAGCAGCTTTAATTAATTGATCTAAACCAGATTCTGAAATACCTAATTCTTCTAAGAACATTTCTTTTTCATCATCTTCTAATACTGCAATTTCTTCTTCTATTTTAGCACAAATAACAATGACATCTGCACCTTCATTAGCAGCAAATTGGCGAACGGCTTTCACCATCTCATTATCGTCAGCATTTGCAACTTCATCTTCGCTTACATTCGCAACATATAACATTGGCTTAGCTGTTAATAAATGAATTGTTTTCGCAATTTTTTGTTGTTCTGGTGTTAATTCCACTGAACGTGCTGGTTGATCATTTTCTAAAGCTTCTTTAAATTTTAATAAAATCGCTTCTTCTACCATTGCATCTTTATCTTTTTGTTTAGCCATTTTAGCAACGCGTGCTAAACGTTTATCAACACTTTCTAAATCTGCTAAAATTAATTCTAAATTGATAACTGCAATATCATCTAAAGGACTTACTTTACCGGCAACATGCGTAATATCTTCGTCTTCAAAACAACGCACAACTTGACAAATAGCATCCACTTCTCGAATATGTGCTAAAAATTTATTACCTAAACCTTCACCTTTTGAAGCACCTTCTACGATACCGGCAATATCCGTAAACTCAAATGCTGTTGGCACTGTTTTTTTAGGTTCTACTAATTCTGTTAATTTATTTAAGCGTGCATCTGGTACTTCTACAATCCCTACATTCGGATCAATTGTTGCAAATGGATAGTTTGCTGCTAATGCACCTGCTTTTGTAATTGCGTTAAATAATGTTGATTTCCCTACATTCGGTAAACCAACAATACCTGCTGTTAATGCCATAATTTTTCTCCTTTAATCATTTCTTTTACATACGTCATATATTATAACATGATTATAAATAAAAAGTACAGTTACCAATAAATATTGGTAACTGTACTGAATATTAAATATTATTTTTCATCTGCAACATATGGTAATAATGCTGCGTGACGTGCACGTTTGATAGCAACAGTTAACATACGTTGGTATTTAGCTGAAGTACCTGTTACACGACGAGGTAAAATTTTACCACGTTCTGAAATGAATTTTTTTAATAATTCTACTTCTTTATAGTCAATTGTAGTAATGCCGTTCGCTGTAAAATAACATACTTTTTTACGACGACGCATACCACCACCGCGACGATTTGGTTGTGCCATATCAGTAACCTCCTTATAGAATCTCTTTATCATTTTTGATTATTTAAAATGGTAAATCATCATCTGATAAATCAATACCTTTGTTAAATCCATTATCTACTGGCGCAGCATAGGGATCAGCTGGTGCTGAAAAATCATTATTTGATGAATTGAAGTCATTACCAAAATCTGAAAAATCATTATTTGGCATTGCTCCTTGACTCGCAAAAGCATTATTTCCATAATTAGCTTGAGCCGCACCATTATTTGCATTTTTAGGTTCAAGAAATTGAACACTATCACAAACAACTTCAGTCACATAAACACGTTGACCTTGTGGATTATCATAGTTACGTGTTTGAATACGTCCTTCTATCCCAACTAAACTACCTTTATGTACATAACGTGATACGTTATCAGCTTGCTTATTAAAAACAACACAATTAATAAAATCAGCTTGTCTTTCGCCATTACTTCCTGTAAATGTTCGATTTACAGCTAAAGTAAAAGAAGCTACTGAAACACCTGTTGGTGTTTGACGGTAATTAGGGTCTTTTGTCAAACGCCCGACTAAAACAACTCGATTAATCATTTAATAATACCTCCCTTGTCTTGTTATTCATTAATATTATGCCTCTTCACGAACGATTAAGTGACGGATAATATTTTCGTTGATTTTTGCTAAACGATCAAATTCTTTGATTGCAGCATCATCTTCAGCTTGGATTTTAACGATTTGGTAAAAACCTTCTTTAAAATCGTTAATTTCATAAGCTAAACGACGTTTACCCCAATCTTTAGATTCGATGATTTCAGCACCATTAGAAGTTAAGATATCATCAAAACGTGCAACTAATGCAGTTTTTGCTTCTTCTTCAATTCTTGGTTGTACGACATATAAAATTTCGTATTTTTTCATCTTTCTCTACACCTCCTTGTGGTCTACGGCTCATTTTTACAATGAGCAAGGAGTAATCATTAAATTACTCACGCTAGATAATTATATCAATTGTTTTTATCAATAGCAAGGAAAATGTATATGTTAATTGCGATGTAGCTTATTTTTTGATTGAACATTAAAAAA
>NZ_JBZXTS010000083.1:0-2811 GCF_058895785.1 Staphylococcus sp. B1(2026) | reverse complement strand
CAATATTATTTGCAATTCATCATATCTAAAATCAAACTAAAAATAATAAATTGAATTTGGAGGATATATAAATGAAAATTATAGGAATTGATATTGGTGGTACAACAATTAAAACAGATATTTATGATGAGTATGGTAACAGTTTGAATCATTTTAAAGAAGTTGCAACAAGTATTAATTATGAACAACATAGTAATCAAATTTTAAATCAAGTTTGTGAAATAGTTGCTTATTATATAGAAAAATATCAAATTGATGGTATAGGTATTTCTAGTGCAGGTGTAATTGATAATAAAACAGGGGAAGTTGTTTATGCAGGATATACAATACCAGGTTATATAGGCACTAATTTTAAAACGACTTTATATAATAAATTCGGTTTATCTGTTGCAGTAGAAAACGATGTAAATTGTGCTGCTTTAGGGGAAATATGGTTAGGTGAACAAAAAAACATTGTGAGTGCAGTGATGATCACTGTCGGTACAGGTATAGGCGGTAGTATTATACTTAATAATCAAATCGTGAATGGATTTAATTTTACCGCAGGAGAAGTAGGCTATATGCCAATAGCAAATAGTGATTGGCAAAGTCAAGCTTCAACACAGGCTTTAATAAAGTTGTATCAGGAAAAAAGTTTGAAATCCAATCAGAATGGAAAACTCTTTTTTGAAAATTTAAAATCAGGTGAACAAATAGCACAAGATACATTAAATATTTTTATTCATCATTTATGTCAAGGCTTGTTATCTATTTCATATTTATTGAATCCAGAAATAATCATATTAGGTGGCGGTATTTTTGATAATAAAGATATCTTATTACCTAAGATCAATAAATATTTAAGTGATAAAGTAGTAAATAAAAGATTTTTACCTAAAAAGATTATTGCAGCTAAATTAGGGAATGAAGCTGGAAGAATTGGAGCAGTAAAAAACTTTTTAAATCATTATTAATGAATGTAGGTTCTTGTCGAATGTGACAAGGACCTATTGACTTTTTTTAGTAAAAATACTTTAAAATAATGTAAATAATTTCTCGAAATGAGATAAAAAAACAGGAAATATTTCTTATCAAAATAAGTAATAGAATAATAAAAAATTGCTTGAAATTATAGTTTAAACCAAGTAAAATTTAAAGGTAGTTATTCAAATACTAGTGAATTGATTAAAATAAAGAAAGAGGTGAGATGTGTGCACGAAAAATATTGTCAATTAAGCTTTGAAACAGAAAGCTCATATATAGGTGTTGATGAAACAGGACGAAAATATTTTTGCAAGAAAAATTCTTCGCCAATTATAGCTTTATTAGCTGCTGAGAAAATTGTACCCAAGTTAGCATGGGCTAAACGAATGGATACAGGTGAAGTAATGACAGCGCAACATTGGGAAAATGGCCGAACATTACACCCGAATGAAATGTTAAAAGAAAGTGTAGCACATCTATTAAAAAAATTACACACCTCAAAAATATTAATTGATACGATGCAACGTTTAAATGTTACAGCTTTTTCACCACAAATAGCATTAACTCAAATTAAAAATTCATTAGATGCGACTTCTCTTGAAAATCCTTTAATAAGAAAAGCATTAAGCTATTTAGAAAATCATTTTCCTACTGAACAAGTACAGTATTGCATTTGTCATGGGGATGTTAATCATAATAATTGGTTATTGTCTGATAATGATGAATTATATCTTGTTGATTGGGAAGAAACGATGTATGGTGATCCAGCTATTGATATCGGTTATATTTTATATACTTATGTACCAGAATCACAATGGTCATCATGGCTAAATCTTTATGGGATAGAAGAAACATCTGAATTACATCGTCGTATGAAATGGTATGTATTATTACAAGCTTTAACGTTAACCGAATGGTATAAATCACGTAAAAGATATAATGATATGAATGAATGGTTATATTTTATGAATGAAGTATTAAATAAAAATAAGTTTTTATGAGTATTGTTAAATAAAATTTTATTGGTGGATGGGACAGTATGACGTATCCCATCCTATTTTTATAGTAAGGAGACTGTACAATAATGAGAATGAGAAACAAACCATGGGCACAGCACTATTTAGAAGATAATCCACAAATAGTAATTTTGGATGGCAAACAACATCAAGGGCGTTGGCAACAGTTATTTGATAATAAACAACCAATACATATTGAAATAGGTACTGGAAAAGGTAGATTTATTACAGAAATGGCTAAAGCTAATCCACATATTAATTATATCGGTTTAGAGTTACAAAAAAATGTTATTGTTTCAGTATTAGAAAAAGCGTTAACAGATCATATTACTAATTTAAAATTAATTAATGACAATGCAAGCAGTTTAACAGAAATATTTGCAGAGAATGAGATTGATAGATTATATTTAAATTTTTCAGATCCATGGCCTAAAACAAAACATGCTAAAAGAAGATTAACTCATCCTAATTTTTTAACATTATATAAGACAATTTTATCGCCATTAGGTGAAATTCACTTTAAAACAGACAATCAAGGTTTATTTGAATATTCATTACACAGTTTATCTACTTATGGTATGGCATTGAAAAATATTAGCTTAGATTTACATAATGCTAATATGGAAGATAATATTATGACTGAATATGAACAAAAATTTTCAGCTAAAGGTTTTAGAATAAATCGTTTAGAAGCAACATTTAAATAAATAATGAATAGTAAATAATATTGCGACACTAATAATATATTAAGTTCGTGCATAAATATTTTAAAAGTAGTTTGATAGCCAAGATATTCTCTAGGTCGATTATTAAGCTCTTTTAAATTTTCAAT
>NZ_JBZXTS010000082.1:0-3046 GCF_058895785.1 Staphylococcus sp. B1(2026) | reverse complement strand
TTTTGAACTACGCAATAGATACATTGTAAATTTATGATTTTTCTTAGACTTTCTATCATTAATTTAGAAAGATTAATTAATATTAATTTGATCATATCACTAAGTACATCAATTAAATATGGAAAATGTGTACATCCTACCACAATAGCTTGCACTTGTTGTGCTTCAACAAAATTTATCAACAATTGTAAAGACATATCTTCGACTATATTTTGAGGCATTTCTGTTTTTTCTATACTTTTAACTAATTCAATCATTGCAATAGTTATTAAATTTAATGAAGGTTGACAGTTAGCCATCACACGTTCTATGCCAGAAGCCCCTTGTGCATTAGCAGTTAACAGAGCTAACTTATGATATTGTTGTGCGATAATTTGATAACTTTGTAAAGGCGTAATAATATGCATATGATATTGTTGTGCTAAATCGTCAAAATTGATAGATGAACTTAAAGAATTACAATAAACAAATACAATATTGATTTTTTCTTTTTGTAACTTGTCAAAATGATGTTGCATCATTATCTTTTTCTGTTCGTCAGCCATTATTTGAAACAATGTTTGTTGTTCAGGATTTTTTGATATAGAAATCGAGCGATCTACACGTATATTATGATCTAATAATAATAATTGAACACCCATAGCTGTATCTATTGGTGTTCCTGCCATTACTGCAATTTTCATGATACTTCACCCCACAATAAATTCATTCTCTAGTCTGATGATATTCTACAATCATTCATGATATAATTATAACAATATTATATATGGAAAGGATATACTTTATGAATGATTTATACAAAGAACTTGAAATTAACCCTGCTGATACGCGTGCAGTAATTGAAAAAAAATTAGCTTACCAGCAAGCTAAATGGGAATTAGCTGCTACTGATCATGATGAAAATCAGCGTATTATAGCTAAATATAAACTTAATCTAGTAGAAGAAGCAAAAGAGAAACTACTAGATACCATTAATAAAGTTGAATATGATCAACAATTAGATTTAGTGCATAAAGCCAACCAGACTAAACTAAAGGCAAAAATGAAAGCAGCTGCTAAAACTTCTGAACCTGATAATGAATTTATCGATAAACTTATTCATACAACACTCAAAATAGATGATAATTCTAAACAACGTGCTTATCGTTTACAAATTCAAAATCATTTAGACAATGATAATTATGATGTTGCATTAAATGAAGCAAAAAAATATGTCAGTGATTTTTCAAAATCAGTAGATGCTTGGCACCAACTAGCAAAAGTATATGCTTCAACACAAACTTACACTGCTGCTGAAAATTGTTATAAACATATTATCGAACTCGAACCTAATAATTTTGAACATTACGTTAATCTTGGACGTATTCATTTAATGCAAGGTCAAATGGATGAAGCTTTATCACTTGCGGAAAAAGCAGAAGAATTAAATTTTGTACATGGAATTGCTTTAAAAGGAGATATTTATTTTATACAAAAAGAATATAAAAAAGCTCTTAAAATTTATCAACATTTAGCTAAATTTTATGAACCTTCTTTTTTCAATATTCGTATCGCTAATTGTTATATGGCATACGCTTTAAGTTGTTTTATTTCTCAACAAAGTTATTTCAAAGCTAAATCTAAAACAGCTTTAAAGACTGCCCAATATTATATTAATCAAGCAAGGCAGGTTTTAGGCAACACACCCAACAAATTATTAGAACAGTTAGATCAATTAGTTCAATACGAATTAACACATGTTATTAATAAAAAACGCTGGACGATTCCTGCTGGTGTAAGTGCTTTTGTATTTACTTTATTGCTAGTAGAAGGTACATCCTCATTCAAACGAATATTATTTTTTACTTTACTATGGGGTGCTCTTGCATTACCTTCATTAAGACAAAAACGAATTAATATTAAAAATAGAAGTTTTGAAGAAGCTTTGTATCTACCTGTTGACAAGTACCAATTCATCACTTTATCCTAATATTAAAAATGAATATTATTTCTATTTATCGAATAATTAATTAATATAATTTTTATTCTATGCTCTATCATGATATACTTAAAGAAGAAATTTAATATTGACGCTTAGTAATTCAAACAATTATAATAATAATTAATCATTAGAAAAGAGGATTTAATATGACATTAGCATTTCTTGCAGATTCAACATTACAACTTAACTCTGAATTTATAGATAAATATAATATTAAAATTGCACCATTAGAAGTAAGATTAGATCAACAAACATTTTTAGATAATGAAACAATTACTGCTGATGATTTTTATCAAGCTATTAGACAAGGACAACAACCTAGCACTAGTCAGCCTTCTGTCGGCTATATTTTAGACTTATTAAACGATTTAAAATCACAAGGTTTTACAGAAGCTATCGCTTTTAGTTTATCATCTAAATTATCAGGTACTTTTTCAGCCTTTACTACTGCTGCTTCTATGATTGATGATTTTAAATTAACTGTTATAGATACTTTACAAATTTCACGTATGGGTGGATATGCAGTTGAAAATATTATTCAACGGTATCATGATGGACAATTAAAAGCAACTGAGATTTCAGAAGCTTATCAGCAATTAGTTAAGCAACAAGAAATCTTATTAACTGTCACAACATTAGATTTTTTATTTGCTGGTGGCCGTTTAACTAAAGCTCAATTTATGGTTTCTAATCTATTAAATATTTTACCTATACTTACATTAAAAGAAGGTAAACTTCATGTAAAACACAAATGTCGTACATTAAAGAAAACATTATCTAAAATGATTAATGATGTTAAAATAGCACAACCCAAACATATTATTATTTTTCATACTGACGATAAAGAATTATTGTCTGCTATAGAAGCATTAATTGCTATTGAATTACCTAATGATGTTTCTATTGAAAAAGTTATGTTATCACCATGTTTAGGGGCACATTCTGGCCCACACTGTATTGCAATTAGTCATTTCCAATACTAATTTAAAAACCCAGACTTAATATTATTAATACTAAGTTTGGGTTTTTTTAGTTATTTAATTGATGAATTGCAAATAATATTGC
>NZ_JBZXTS010000081.1:0-3076 GCF_058895785.1 Staphylococcus sp. B1(2026) | reverse complement strand
TTATGTTATAATAATTGAGTTACTTACTGGCTAATCTGGTAACAGATTGGAGGTGTATACTATGAGTTTTTTCGGTGATTTTTTAGTAGCTATCGCAGCAGATGTAGTAGCTTACATCATTTGCAAATGGCTTGATAGTTACTTTAAGTAAGTGATAAGTCAAGATAAAGAAAAAGACAGAGCTGGCACTCTGTCTTTTTTGTGTATACTTTGAATCTTTTCGGTTGCTTACGTATTAATTATAAGCTATTGAGTTGATATTAATCAAGTTATAAATGTGGAGAAAAAGAAGATAATTAAGTCAAAGTCAAGTGACGGAAACAAACCGAATTCGCTTTAGCGAACAAATCAATGATGTTTACATCAAATTGATTTGGGACGATATGAATGGAATGAATATCGGGTCTATTTTTTGTATAAAAAATAGACTTTGTTCGACGGCGTAGCCGTCGGTCTTGCACACCAGTCTGTAACACTGGTGTGCAAATTCCCAAATAGTACATATTCCAAATCCTCGTAACCCTTGAGCTTCAACGGTTTGAAGGCTGTAAAAATGACTAAAAAAAAGGTTTTTTTGTGATTTCACATTTACATTTTACACTATCTCTTTAAATGCTTGAGCCACAACGGTTTCGAGGTTTTTATAGGTGGTGTAAATATACATTTTCGAGAGACCCCCGGTGCAAATTCCCAAAAAAATTAAAAAAGTACCTTTAAACTCATGGGGCTCAAGGTGTCAGAATTTTCAGAAAAGCGGAGAATTCGACTTTTTTTGAAGTTTTTTTATCTGTTTTTTCTTACTTTTTAGGTCTGTAGAATAGTTATAATTATTCATTTATTTAAATATTTATTTATGTTTATGTATGATGTTGTTTAAAATAAATAAAGTGATATAATAAAAATATAAAAAAAAGAAACACATAAATTATCGCCATGACCAAATTTTGATAATTTTATGTGTCTATAAGATTTTTTATATGCAATTAAAATAATACTTTATGACAGGATTATAACATAAAATATTTTATTTGCATATAAAATATCTTCTAAATCTTTTTTAAAATTTTAGGAGGATTTTTTTATGGCAAAAATAGAGTTTAGTACAAAAATTGATTATTTAAGAGGGGCATTAGTTTTACCGATAGAAAAAAATTGGATTGATGATTTATTTATTAAATATATTGTTAAAGATAAGGGTGATGATAAAGAATATCAGTCTTATAGAGAATTAGTAGAATGTTCATTTATTGCTAAAGAGGGTGCTTTTAGTACTGTTTATAATCAATATGGACGTCGTTATCGTTCTGAATTATTTAAAGGTATTACGATTTATACATGTCCTATTAAACATGGTATAAAAGATGATGATAATCTTGATTTTAAAGATAAATATCAATGGGTAAATGAACAAGTTATATTCATTGACATTACAGGGCATGGCTGTAATTTTTATCAAAATAATATGCATGAATTTGTGTCTGATTTATATTTAAGATATGAGTTTAATTGTTCTAGAGTAGACCCTTGTTTAGATATTATTAATCAAGATTATTTATTAATAAAAACAATTAAAAAAAAGATAGAAAATGGTTATTATATTTCTAGATATAAAGAAAAACAAATTATAGAGAGTTCTACAGGATTAACTATGTATTTAGGTAGTACTAGTAGTGATAATAGAATGCGTATTTATGATAAATTAGCAGAACAATATAATAGATATGTTAATGATAATGGAATAAAAAAACGTGGTATTAGAGATAGTGAAGATAAAGATTATTTTCATGATTATTATGAGATTAAAGATGATATTTTTGAAGGATATAAAGAAGATGAGAATTTAAAAAGTTGGGTTCGTTTTGAAATGCAGTTACGTAAGAAATATGCTAATAAATTTTTAATTCATTATGTTAGTTCATCTATTCAAGAGTTTGTAAATGATAATTCATTAAATATTGTTGATGAGGTTAATATTGGTTTAGATGATTTAATGACTGAACAAGCAGCATATTTTAGTAATGAAGAGAAGTATGACAGGGCTGGTAATTTAAAAGATGAATATAATTATTGTGCGAAAATTGATAATATTTACTGTAATAATTTAGATTTATTAGTTCATACTTATGTTATATCATCAATTAAATTTTTGAATGAGAAAAGAAATGGTAAAATAGATAAACGAGATAAAAAAAGATGGTCTACGTGGAAAGATTGGAAAATATTTATGGATGATGTACAACCAATTAAGATAGCACCTGATAAAAATGATAATAAAACATTAGATAATAAATTTAATTGGATTAATAGACAGGTAATAAGTTCATTAGCATTGATTAATTATTATAATTCTTTAGTATCTGATGAATATAAATTAAAATTTAAAGAATATGATTTGAGTAAAAAAGATTATTTAATAATTTTAGATAAATTAATTGATAATAGTATTAATGATTTTGATATAAGTAAAAAACAGGCAATAGATAAAGTTTTAAAAGAAATTAAAAAATATCAATGATTGTTTTAATATATTATATAAAAATAAACGCTTTAAATATAATTTAAAACGTTTATTTTTTATATATTTTCAGGACAAAGAAAGTCTGAAAATATATGAGTAAAAATTAATTATAATATAAAAAGTAATGGTAATCAATATTTTACAGGTAAATAAAAGACGCTCAGAAACGTATCTAAATAGTAACGTATTTTAGAAAGAGCGTAATTGTCAACGCATGTCAGAACGATTAAAATGAACTGTCTTATTATTGCTTGAATTGTGCGTGTTTTAGCCGTTATATACTTAAAAAAGCGAAGTAGTATAAATTTGTTGATTTACTCCTTTGCTTCGCCGACAGACGCAAATAACGGCTAAATTAGATAATGCAATAATTTAAGAGTGGAGATTTTTTTATAAAGCAAAGCGACTAAAAAAATACTACTCGTTTATTGCATTTCTAAAACGATAAACTATATCAATACTCCTGAAGCGAGCCAAATTGTTTTGAGCTACTTTTTAAAAAGTAGCAAAGAAAAAGAAAATAAATTAATTGATTATGTTATAATAATTGAGTTACTT
>NZ_JBZXTS010000080.1:0-3095 GCF_058895785.1 Staphylococcus sp. B1(2026) | reverse complement strand
AGTGAGCATACACTCAAAACTGAATAAAAGTTAACCAAGTTTTTGCCTTCTTTTCATTCACATTCGCTAGCTTTGATTAAGTCCTCGACCGATTAGTATTAGTCAGCTCAACACTTCACAATGCTTACACCTCTAACCTATTCACCTTGTCATCTTCAAGGGGTCTTACTTCTTTCGAATGGGAAATCTCATCTTGAGGGGGGCTTCATGCTTAGATGCTTTCAGCACTTATCCCTTCCATACTTAGCTACCCAGCTATGCCGTTGGCACGACAACTGGTACACCAGCGGTATGTCCATCCCGGTCCTCTCGTACTAAGGACAGCGCCTCTCAAATTTCCTACGCCCACGACGGATAGGGACCGAACTGTCTCACGACGTTCTGAACCCAGCTCGCGTACCGCTTTAATGGGCGAACAGCCCAACCCTTGGGACCGACTACAGCCCCAGGATGCGATGAGCCGACATCGAGGTGCCAAACCTCCCCGTCGATGTGAACTCTTGGGGGAGATAAGCCTGTTATCCCCAGGGTAGCTTTTATCCGTTGAGCGATGGCCCTTCCATGCGGAACCACCGGATCACTAAGTCCGTCTTTCGACCCTGTTCGACTTGTCTGTCTCACAGTCAAGCTGGCTTTTGCCTTTACACGCTTTGAATGATTTCCAACCATTCTGAGCCAACCTTTGAGCGCCTCCGTTACTCTTTAGGAGGCGACCGCCCCAGTCAAACTGCCCGCCTGACACTGTCTCCCTACACGTCTCGTGCAGTGGGTTAGAATTTCAATACAACCAGGGTAGTATCCCAACATCGCCTCCCTGTATACTAGCGTACACAGCTCTCAGGCTCCTACCTATCCTGTACAAGTTGTACCAAAATTCAATATCAAGCTACAGTAAAGCTCCATGGGGTCTTTCCGTCCTGTCGCGGGTAACCTGCATCTTCACAGGTACTATGATTTCACCGAGTCCATTGTTGAGACAGTGCCCAAATCGTTACGCCTTTCGTGCGGGTCGGAACTTACCCGACAAGGAATTTCGCTACCTTAGGACCGTTATAGTTACGGCCGCCGTTTACTGGGGCTTCAATTCATAGCTTCGCTTGCGCTAACCACTCCTCTTAACCTTCCAGCACCGGGCAGGCGTCAGCCCCTATACTTCATCTTTCGATTTTGCAGAGACCTGTGTTTTTGATAAACAGTCGCTTGGGCCTATTCACTGCGGCTCTTCTGAGCTTTCACTCTAAAGAGCACCCCTTCTCCCGAAGTTACGGGGTCATTTTGCCGAGTTCCTTAACAATGGTTCTCTCGCTCACCTTAGAATTCTCTTCTTGACTACCTGTGTCGGTTTGCGGTACGGGCACCTTAATCCTCTCTAGAGGCTTTTCTTGGCAGTGTGATATCAATGACTTCGCTACTTAATTTCGCTCCCCTTCACATCTCATGCTTCTCAGAAAGCGGATTTGCCTACTTTCTACACTCAATGCTTAGACACGGACGACCATCGCCGTGCTCACCTAACCTTCTGCGTCCCCCCTTCGATTATAACGAATTACGGTGGTACAGGAATATCAACCTGTTGTCCATCGGCTACGCCTATCGGCCTCACCTTAGGTCCCGACTAACCCAGAGCGGACGAGCCTTCCTCTGGAAACCTTAGTCTATCGGTGGATGGGATTCTCACCCATCTCTCGCTACTCACACCGGCATTCTCACTTCTAAACGCTCCACCTGTCCTTACAGTCAGACTTCTCCGCATTTAGAACGCTCTCCTACCATCTACAACTTTCATTGTAAATCCACAGCTTCGGTAATATGTTTAGCCCCGGTACATTTTCGGCGCAGAGTCACTCGACCAGTGAGCTATTACGCACTCTTTAAATGGTGGCTGCTTCTAAGCCAACATCCTGGTTGTCTAAGCAACTCCACATCCTTTTCCACTTAACATATATTTTGGGACCTTAACTGGTGGTCTGGGCTGTTTCCCTTTCGACTACGGACCTTATCACCCGCAGTCTGACTCCTGAGTTAATTTATATGGCATTCGGAGTTTATCTGAATTCGGTAACCCGGGATGGGCCCCTAGTCCAAACAGTGCTCTACCTCCACTAAACATCACTCAAGGCTAGTCCTAAAACTATTTCGGAGAGAACCAGCTATTTCCAAGTTCGATTGGAATTTCTCCGCTACCCACACCTCATCCGAACACTTTTCAACGTGTTTCGGTTCGGTCCTCCATTCAGTGTTACCTAAACTTCAACCTGGACATGGGTAGATCACTTGGTTTCGGGTCTACAACATGATACTCATCCGCCCTATTAAGACTCGCTTTCGCTACGGCTCCACATTCTCTGCTTAACCTTGCATCATATCGTAACTCGCCGGTTCATTCTACAAAAGGCACGCCATCACCCTTTAACGGGCTCTGACTACTTGTAAGCACACGGTTTCAGGTACTCTTTCACTCCCCTTCCGGGGTTCTTTTCACCTTTCCCTCACGGTACTGGTTCACTATCGGTCACTAGGTAGTATTTAGCCTTACCGGATGGTCCCGGTAGATTCCGACGGGATTTCTCGTGTCCCGCCGTACTCAGGATCCACTCAGGAGGAACTAGATTTTCGACTACAGGTCTCTCACCTTCTCCGGATCAGCTTCCCATCTGATTCGTCTAATCTAATTCTTTGTAACTCCATATTGAGTGTCCTACAACCCCTATAAGCATGCTCATAGGTTTGGGCTCTTCCCGTTTCGCTCGCCGCTACTCAGGGAATCGATTTTTCTTTCTCTTCCTCCAGGTACTTAGATGTTTCAGTTCCCTGGGTTACCTCACTCAAGACTATTTATTCATCTCGGTGTGATACGACTTTACTCGTATCGGATTTCTCCATTCGGATACCTGCGGATCTTAGCTTACTTACAACTCCCCGCAGCATTTCGGTGTTAGTTCCGTCCTTCTTCGGCTCCTAGTGCCAAGGCATTCACCGTGCGCCCTTAATAACTTAATCGTTACTTGTGTTAGCTTTCTTTTTCTAAAAAAATTCTGTGAACTTCTTTTCTCGGTTTTTTTCTTGGTTTCTTCTATTCAGTTTTCAATGTACTT
>NZ_JBZXTS010000079.1:0-3203 GCF_058895785.1 Staphylococcus sp. B1(2026) | reverse complement strand
TATTACTATTACTATAAAAATCACTTTACTTTCCTCTTGCTATCAGTTATACTCAACTTATAAAGTTTCCTTAGGGAAACACTTCATCTCTGAGTGAAGTATTTTAGATATAGGAAGTGACATTATGATTACGATTAAAAATTTATCTGTGGCTTATCCACAAAAAACAATTTTTACAGATATTTCTCTTGATTTACCTACTGGGCAAATCATTGGTGTTGTTGGCCCCAATGGTGGTGGGAAATCAACTTTGATAAAATCTATTGCCCGTTTAATTCCAGCCAAATATCAAGCCATTACTTTTAATGGTCAAAATATTAATACGATGGCTCATAAATTAGCTTATGTTGAACAACGTAGTAATATCGATCTAACATTTCCTATTACTGTTGGTAAAGTTGTTGAGTTAGGAATTTATCCTAAACTAAAATTTTATGAACGCCCTTCAGACAGTGACAAAGAACAAATTATGAGTGCACTAAAACAAGTGAAATTGGATGACTATATTAATCAACCTATTTCATCATTATCAGGCGGTCAGTTACAACGTATCTTTATTGCACGTGCATTAGTACAAGATGCTGATTTAATTTTATTAGATGAACCTTTTGTAGGCATAGATGTTCGTAGTGAAGAAATTATCATTCAACTATTAAAAAAACTATGTCAAGAAGGTAAAACAATTATCATGATTCATCATGATTTAACTAAAGTGAATGATTATTTTAATTATCTTTTAATGATTAATCACGGGATTATTGCTAGTGGTAATCCACACGACATATTCATTGCTGATAATATTGAAAAAACTTTTGGCGGTATATTACCTATCGTTAAATTTGACAATAAGGAGGCGAAAAATAATGTTCAATAATTTTATTGAAGGATTAATAGAATATGCATTTTTAAGAGATGCATTAGTTACTTCAATTATTGTCGGTATTAGTTGTAGTGTCATAGGTTGTTTTATCATTTTAAGAGGAATGTCACTAATGGGTGATGCGATTTCTCACTCTGTGTTACCAGGTGTTGCAGTATCTTATTTTTTAGGCATTAACTATTTTATAGGGGCGACAGTTTTTGGTATTCTTTCAGCGCTTGCTATCGGAAAAATTAGTGAGAAAAAAATCATTAAAAATGACACAAGTATTGGTATTGTATTAAGTGCTTTTTTAGCTTTGGGTATTTTATTAATCTACAAGGCACAGAGTGCTACTAATTTATATCATATTCTATTCGGTAACATTTTAGCTATTAGTCATTCTGATTTAATCATTACAATTGCGATTACACTGATTGTGTTAATTACTATTTTTGTTGTTTATCCAAGATTAGTTATTACATCTTTTGATAGTGTAATGGCACAAGCTGCTGGTATTAATGTACAATTTTATCATTATTTATTAATGATTTTATTAACATTAGTTGCTGTCAGCTCATTACAAACAGTTGGTGCAATTCTTGTTGTAGCTATGTTAGTTACGCCACCTAGTGCCGCTTTATTATTTACTCATCGCCTACCTATCATGATGTTAATATCAACAGCAATCGGTATTTTAAGTTCTATTTTAGGTATTGCGATTAGTTATCAATATAATTTACCAACAGGTGCAATTATTGTACTTATTTCAACAATATGTTTTGTAATTTCATTTATCATCTCACCCAAAACAAGAAGAGTTAAAAATTAGGAGGATTTCATGTTAAAAAATTTATCAAAATATTTAGTATTAATTGTCACTTTGATGATGATATTAGTTGGTTGTAGTAATGCCAATACAACTGAATCTACAAGTGAAGCATCATCTAAAAAACTTTCCGTTGTAACAACCAATTCAATTTTATCAGATATGGTAAAAGAAGTTGCGGGTGATGCTGCAACTATTCATAGTATTGTACCAGTTGGTACTGACCCACATGAGTATGAACCTTTACCTGAAGATATTAAAAAAGTAACGAATGCAGATATTGTTTTTTATAATGGTTTGAATTTAGAAACTGGTGGTAATGGTTGGTTTTCTGAATTAATGACAACTGCTAAAAAAGAAGAAAACAAAGATTTCTTTGCCACAAGTAAAGGTGTTACACCATTGTATTTAACATCTAAAGGGCAAGAAAATCAACAAGACCCTCATGCATGGTTAGATATTTCAAATGGTATTAAATATGTAGAAAATATTAAAGAAGTGCTAAGTCAAAAAGATCCTAATAATAAAGCACTTTTCGAAAAAAATGCAGCTGCTTATATAGAAAAATTAAAAGCTTTAGATGATAAAGCAAAAAAAGAATTTGCAGATATTCCATCAGAAAAAAAATTATTAGTAACAAGTGAAGGTGCTTTTAAATATTTCTCAAAAGCTTATGGTTTAGAGGCTGGATTTATTTGGGAAATTAATACAGAAGAACAAGGTACACCTGAACAAATGACAACTATTATTAAAAAAATAAAAGCAACTAAAGTACCTTCTTTATTTGTTGAAACAAGTGTAGATCCACGTTCTATGGAACGTGTAAGTAAAGAAACTGGTTTACCTATCTACGCCACAATTTTCACCGATTCTATCGCAAAACCCGGTGAACCTGGTGATAGTTATTATGAAATGATTGAATATAATTTAACAAAAATTCATGAAGGTTTAACTAAGTAATATAATAAAGAAACCATGTAAAAATTTTACGTGGTTTCTTTATTTATTCAACTTTGATACAATATAGCTATTATGTTAGTGAGGAGATTATCATGTATAAAAAACAAAAATTTTATCAATTTAGTTTAGATGATTTCAATATGCCACAAAATTTTTCCATTGATGCTAATAATCGTTGGGTACAAAAAGCTGCGACTATCCCGTGGGAAACTTTAGAACAAGATTATCAACAATTATTTTCTAGTCATCGTGGTAAAATTGCTAAACCCTTTCGTTTACTTTATGGTGCTTTAATTATTAAACGTACCTATAATTTCAGTGACAAAGAGCTTATCGAACAAATCAAAGAGAATCCTTACTTTCAATATTTTATTGGTCTACACAGTTATCAATATCAAGCACCATTTTTAACAAGTACTTTAAGTCATTTCCGTCATAGAATCTCTCAAGAATTACTTGATATGATTGATACTTATATTAAATAATCCCCACTATTTATGAATATAAGTTATAAAAGTAGACTCTTTGTTAAAGAGTGTTGATAAACAAAATTTG
>NZ_JBZXTS010000078.1:0-3219 GCF_058895785.1 Staphylococcus sp. B1(2026) | reverse complement strand
TTGTTCATCAACACGCTTTGACAAAAAATTAATTTTTAATCTTTTCAAATTTTTTTGATTTAAGTTTTAGTCTTTTCCCCAACCTAGCACTTTAAATTATAGATCCTTATTTTCGGACATATTTAATTAATAGTAATTGTTTTATCACATTGTTCAGCCAATTCTATATCGTGTGTAACAATAACAATCGTTTTACCTTGTTGTTTCAATAGTTTTAAAATATTAATAACAATATCACGATTTCCTTTATCTAATGCACCTGTTGGTTCATCAGCTAAAATAATATCATTATCTTGTAACATTAACCGTGCTAATGCAACACGTTGCTGTTCACCACCACTTAAACTATAAATCTTAGCTTGTTCTTTACCTTTCAAACCAACTTTTTCAAGTATATTAGCAATGTCTTGTATTGTATGTTTGCTGTATTTTAAAGCAATAATTAGATTTTTATATACTGTCCAATCATCTACTAAGGCAAAATTTTGAAATAAAAATGAAATTTTATGTTGGTATAATTGCCTTACTTTTTTATAATTTAATTTTTCACCCTCTATATAAACTATGCCAGATGTAGGTTTTTCTAAACCACTCATAATATTTAATAATGTAGATTTTCCTGCACCACTTGCCCCAGTAATCGCAACAAGCTCATTAGCATTAATATGATATGAAAAATTTTCAAATAATGTTTGATTGTCATATGTCTTTGTAATATTTTTTAATGTAATCATGCCATTCTCCTTATCCATTCTTCAATGTATCTATAATACTTACACGTTGATAACTACTTATCACGACTAATAAACACAATATTTCACTTATCATATAAATAATACCTATCATCCAAGATATATGAAATATCGCACTAACAACAATATAAGCTAATAAAATAAGTGATAAATTAATTAGTAAATACTCACTATGCCTTAATAAAAATGGTATGCCTTGAATATAATAAATTGCATGTTGTTTCTTTTTATCTTCTAAATACGTTAAAGTCATAAATACAATCATATTCAATATAATAAATATTAAAATGAAGAAGGATATTCTATAAATTTTTAAATCTAATTGTAAATTATGTATTTCGCGCAAATTACGCAAATAAACATTTGATACATTGCGAATATTTTTGTCTAGTTGATATTTTACTAAAATAGGGAATAAATTTTGATAATTATTATGACCTGATTGAATAAACATTCTAGAATGAGAATACCAACGAATATAATCATTATCAAATTTAGATGTTTGTAAATTATTTTTTGTCAAAATGATAAATACATTGTCACTATGTTGATAATAAGTACTTTTAGAAATATTATTATAAAGTAACACAACAGGCTTATTATCATAATGTATTACATTCACTTTATCAAAACTATATTTTTGTCGTATATAACTTATCCATTGTTGTTCTTTAGCATCATTCATATTTGTAGGTATTGCTACATTTAATGTAGCTGCATCATATATAATTTTTGTCGTATCCATTAAACTATAATTAATATTTTTCAAATAATTATCATTAATAATAAGCATTGGATATTGTGCACTCATATCTATTACTTTACTATCATGAATACCCATATAGTAATAACTGGTTTCAAATAATACCATGTCTTTGTACTGGTCAACAGTCAATTTTTTTAAATTTTCATCTAACTGTTTATCAGATAATACATTATTATGACTAATATAAGTAGTTGCATAATTTTTCAATGATTGATAATGTTCAAATTGAGATAGTTTAGCTTTTAAATCGTTTTGCATCCACAACATAAATTGTAGTAATAACATCATAATTATAGATACAATAAATAAAGCAATGTAACTATAAATATTAAGTATTTTAATAGACTTTTTACCTTTAATCATTAAATTAATATTAACCATATAGATTGTTAACAGTGATAAACTATAAATAATTAAAATAATTGATGCATAAATAATTTGTAATAAATTAGAAAATAATAATAAATCTAGCCATCTTGCACCGTGTTTAACAAACATATCATAGCTCAAAATACTTATATTAAATAAGATAATAAACATAGCTATCTTTATTAATTTTTCTTTCAAAAAATAACTAATAATATGATAATTGTAATTACCTAATAGCTGTTGTATTGCTATTTCTTTAAATCGAATAAACACTTCATAGAAGGATATAAAAATAAAAATAATAAAAAATAATACAAGCGAACTTATTAATGGTTTGAATTTAGGTTGTATTTCTAAATATTCTACAATATCTTTAGTAACCATTTGTTGCTGAACAGTATAATCAAACTGTACTTGACTTAGATAATTCTTTATTTTATTAAAATTATTAGCTGTTGTTTCAAAATAATAACGTCCTATAATCCCTTCGTGTTTTAATTCTGCAAAGGGTTTGAAATTAGTTACTACATAATCATTAAACTTATCTCTAGGTAAAGTATTAGTAAATAATTTAGATAAATCAGCATGTTGATTCAAATTAAATGTTTGTTTAAATTGTTCAGGATTAGTTATTTTTACAAAAATATCTTGATTGTATGCTGTCGTTTCATTTTCATTTTCTATAATACGATACAAATTAATTCTTTCTTGTTGTGCAAATTGTTCTAGTTGTGTAATCAATGCCTCATTAGATACATCACTTTTCACATCTCGAATAATAACGCTCAAATTATTACTTTGATTCAAATAAACATCATCATACTCTTCTTTCATTTGAAATAAAAATAAAGATAAAACTAGTACAAAACATAATCCTATAGCATATAACAATGTCCATAATTTTTTCATACTACACCTCCTATAATAATAAGCGTGCCTAAGTCGGTACGCTCATTTATTAGTTTTCATCATTAGCATAATAAAATTCTTCTATAACACCCCATCTAGGTTCAGCACTAACTAAGGCTCATTCTTTAAGATGTTTTTTTAACTTTTTTAGAGATTGCGTCGTAATAAACCTTCTTTTACCACGATGATTAAATTTTCTATTAGATAGAGAAGATAAACCTGCATCAGTACAAACGATAAATTTGATGTAGATTAAAATCTGATTGTTCTATATAAATTTGACGATGATCAAACATAGCTTTTTTACTTTTAGGAAATAAAATGCGGTCATAGATTAACCTAGATAAGATTTGATTTAAATCAAAATTGGATTTATATTTTTTACTTATCTTATCACATATTGGTTTGGGTATACTAATATAG
>NZ_JBZXTS010000077.1:0-3278 GCF_058895785.1 Staphylococcus sp. B1(2026) | reverse complement strand
ATTTTGAACTACGCAATAGATACATAAGTAAAATATATAATTTATACAGCATAATGTTCGAAAATGTTTGTATTTATATTTGACAACGTTTACTTTTGATGTTAATATATGTTTGTAAATGTTTACAAAAGAAAGTGAGAGGAGTGTTAATATGTATTTGAGTCAATTAATTGATAAAGAACTTGTTTTATATATGAAAGTTGCGCAACAAAATGAGCTCTTTATTAATATTGCTAATCTACTTGAAGAGAAGCAAATTGTTCGTTCAAGTTATAAAAACGCTTTGTTAGATAGAGAAAAATTATATCCAACAGGATTAGATATGGTGTCATTAGGTAAAAATTTACCTAATGTAGCGATTCCACATGCAGATGTTATTCATAATTTAGTAGAGAAGATTGTAGTGGTGAAATTAGAAGAACCTGTGTTATTTCATAATATGTTACTACCTGATCAAGAGGTAGAGGTATCATTAATCTTTTTTATTATTAATCATAACGAAGGTAATCAAAGTCATATTCTCGCACAATTGATGGATTTTTTTACAGAAGAAGATAATTTGAAAATATTATCTCAAACGAATAATAGAGATGAACTGTATCATGAATTAATGAAAAGAATAACTAGGAGGGAAATAAAATGATTAAAATATTAGCGGCCTGTGGTGCGGGTGTTAATACGAGTCATCAAATTAAAAATGCAATTGAAGAAGAGTTAACACAAAGAGGGTATCAAGTGCATTGTGATGCTGTAATGGTAAAAGATGTTAATGAAGAATTGATGCGTGGTTATGATATATTCACACCTATTGCTGCAATTGATTTAGGTTTTGAAACGGATATTCCTATTGTAGAGGCGGGTGCTATTTTATTTAGAATAGCAGCAATGAGTGCACCTGTTTTTGATGCGATTGAAGAAGTGATTAAACAAAATAATTTAAGTTAAGGAGTAAAAGATGAATAACTTAATAGAAATAATTAATATGATATTCACCCCTGTTTTATCAATGGGGGGACCCATTATTATGTTGATCATTTTAACTATTTTAGCCTTATTGTTTAAAGTTAAGTTTTCTAAAGCACTAGAAGGAGGTATTAAACTTGCCATTGCATTAACGGGTATCGGTGCGATTATAGGTATGTTGAATACAGCATTTTCTGATTCTTTAGCAAAATTTGTAACAAATACAGGTATTCATCTAAATATTACTGATGTAGGATGGGCACCATTAGCAACGATTACTTGGGGCTCGCCATGGACATTATATTTCTTAATGGTTATTTTAATTGTGAATATTATAATGTTAATTGGTAAAAAAACAAATACTTTAGATGTAGATATATTTGATATTTGGCATTTATCGATAACAGGTTTATTAATAAAATGGTATGCTGATCAACATCATGTTAGTACAGGTGTTGCACTTTTCATCGCGACAGCTGCGGTTGTTTTAGTAGGTGTGATGAAAATTATTAATTCTGATTTAATGAAACCTACATTTGATGATTTGTTAAATGCACCTACTTCTTCACCAATGACTTCAACACATATGAATTATATGATGAATCCTATTATTATGATTCTTGATAAAATTTTTGATAGATTCTTTCCATGGTTGGATAAGTATGATTTTGATGCAGCAAAATTGAATAAAAAAATTGGTTTCTGGGGCTCTAAATTTTTTATAGGTTTTTTACTTGGTATTGTAATTGGTATTATGGGGACGCCACATCCTATAAATGACATGCCTGAAATAAGTAACTGGACACTAGTCATTAAAGGGTGGTTATCTTTAGGGTTAACTGCTGGTGTGTGCTTAGAGTTATTTTCAATTATAGGTTCTTGGTTTGTTGTTGCAGTAGAGCCGTTATCACAAGGTATTACTGATGTTGCAACGAAACGTTTAAAAGGTCGTCAATTTAATATTGGTTTAGATTGGCCGTTTATTGCAGGTCGTGCAGAAATTTGGGCCTGTGCAAATATTTTAGCGCCTATTATGTTAGTTGAAGCGGTATTGCTTTCTAAAGTAGGTAATGGTATTTTACCACTGGCAGGTATTATAGCTATGGGTGTAACACCTGCATTATTAGTTGTAACTCGTGGTAAATTAATTAGAATGATTATATTTGGTACATTATTATTACCACTATTTTTATTGTCTGGAACATTAATTGCGCCATTTGCTACAGAATTAGCTAAAGGTGTAGGTGCTTTCCCAGAGGGTGTTAATCAAACGCAATTAATTACACATGCTACTTTAGAAGGTCCGATAGAAAAATTATTAGGGTGGACTTTAGGTAATGCCACGAGTGGTGATATTAAAGCGATTTTATTAAGTGCTATTTTTCTAATAGTTTATATTATATTATTCATGTGGTATCGTAAACAAATGTTGTTACGAAATCAAACTTATGTAGAAAAAGGGGAAATATGAATTAATTAAAGTTTAAATTTCTGAAAAAAGTTTAGTTGACGATAACCTCACATTGCAATTTATTAAGCAAGGTGAGGTCATTTTTATTTAAATCATTTTTAAAAAGAAGTAGGGTTTATATAAAAAAAGTAATGATTTATATAATTAGACAAATAATATAAAATTAACATAAAAATAAAAAAATGATTGACAATATAAACGAAAGATAATAGAATGAAGTCTAATTTAAATTTAAGGAGAGAATTTTATGAAGAAGAGTTTTTTTAAAGCACTAAAATTAGGTGCAGTTTCAGCAATTTTAGGAGGTGCTTTATCAGTAAGTGCACCATCAGAAGCACAAGCAGCGGGAGGATATTTTTATTCTCAATCATCAACACGTTACATTCAAACAACATACTGTTATCAAGTACCTGTGTATAAATATGTATATAGAGTAGTTTGGTTACGTTGTGGTAAAGTTGTAGTTGTGAAATGTAAACAACCTAACACTGTAACACCAACACCAACACCAAAGCCAACACCAAAGCCAACACCAGCACCAGATCATGAAGTAGAAATTGAAGGATAAATTCTACATTATGAAGAAGTTGTGAAACTTGGTTTTTAAATAAAAAAAGTATTGAAAATATTAAAATAATTTTTGTGAAATCAAAATTAGACTTCTTAGGGGTAGTTAATTCTACTCCTTTTTTGTATTTGAAATCATATCTTGGTTGTTAGAATAATATATAGTTACGTAAATAAAAAGAGATAGTTTTTTCTATACGTTATGAACTGCTACCAGTCAAGTGGATAATCAAAAAATAAAAAAAATCAAATATTGTATTTTAATGTCATACGATCA
>NZ_JBZXTS010000076.1:0-3293 GCF_058895785.1 Staphylococcus sp. B1(2026) | reverse complement strand
GTTGGGCACCTTCTGTTGGGTAGCCAATTACTTTAATTGATTCTTTGATTGCTTCTTCAGTCACTTTACCTTCTGTTGTATTTATTGGTGTCACTTCTACTTTGTACTTGTCTGACTCTTTAGTTGTTTCACCAATAATGAATGGTACTTTAACGATAACTTTTGAACCGTCCGGATATGTAATTTCTACTGGAAGTTCATATCGACCTGGTTCTGTTGGAATTGTAGTACCTTCTACTAACTTAACAATTGGTTGGGCACCTTCTGTTGGGTAACCAACAACTTTTATAGATTCTTTAATTACTGCTTCTGTTAAGCCATTACCTTGTGAAATAATTGGCGTCACTTCTACTTTGTAACTATCTGCTGCTTTCGCTTCAATTGTTACTGGTAATGTAATGATCACTTTTGAACCATCTGGATATATAATTTCTACTGGTACATTATATGTTCCAACTTTTGTTGGTAATACTGTACCTTCTGCTAATTTAACAATCGGTTGGGCACCTTCTGTTGGGTAGCCTACCACTTTAACTGCGGCTTTAATGATTGATTCAGTTAAGCCATCAGTTTTTATAACTACTGGTTGTACTTCTACTTTGTAACTTTCTGATTCTTTTGCTTTTTCTGCAATCGTTACTGGTACTTTAATAATTACTTTTGAACCATCTGGATATGTGATTTCTACTGATACTTGGTATTCTCCTGGTTCTGTTGGTAATTGTGTACCTTCTGCTAATTTAACAATTGGTTGGGCACCTTCTGTTGGGTAATCTACCACTTTAATTGCTTCATTAATCATCGCATCTGTTACACCAGTTCCTTCTGTTACGACGGGTTTCACTTCTACTTTGTAACTTTCTGATTCTTTTGCTTTTTCTGCAATCGTTACTGGTACTTTCACAATTACTTTCGAACCATCTGGATATGTTACTTCTACTGGTACTTGGTACTCACCTGGTGTTGTTGGTAATTGTGTACCTTCTGCTAATTTAATAACTGGTTGGGCACCTTCTGTTGGGTAACCTACCACTTTAACTGCTTCTTTAAGTACTGTATCTGTTACACCAGTTCCTTCTGTTACAACCGGTTTAATTTGTACTTTGTAGCTATCTGATTCTTTTGCTTTTTCTGTAATCGTTACTGGTACTTTCACAATTACTTTTGAACCATCTGGATATGTTACTTCTACTGGTACTTGGTGTTCTCCTGCTATTGTTGGTAATTGTGTACCTTCTGCTAATTTAACAATTGGTTGGGCACCTTCTGTTGGATAGCCTACCACTTTAACTGCTTCTTTAAGTACTGTATCTGTTACACCAGTTTCTTCTGTTACGACTGGTTTGATTTGTACTTTGTAATTTTCTGATTCTTTTGCTTTTTCTGTAATTGTAACTGGTACTTTCACAATCACTTTTGAACCATCTGGATACATTACTTCTAGTGGGACTTGGTATTCTCCTGGTGTTGTTGGTAATACCGCACCTTCCGTTAATTTAACAGTTGGTTGTGCTTCACCAGCTGGATATTCTGGGAATTTAACTGCATCCTTAACAATTTGTTCTGTTAATGATTCATCTTGTGTTACGACTGGTTTGATTTGTACTTTGTAAGTATCTGCATCCTTAGCCGCAATTGTTACTGGGATTTCTACCGTTACTTTTGAACCATCTGGATACGTCACTTCTACTGGGACATGATAATCACCTGGTGTTGTTGGTAATACTGCACCTTCTGCTAATGTTACAGTTGGTTGTGCTTCACCAGCTGGATAATCTAACACTTTAATTGCTTCTTTAACTGCTTGTTCTGTTAAAGTTTCACTTTGTGTCACAATTGGTTTGATTTCTACTTTATAAGTATCAGCTTCATCTACTTTTTTATTGATTGTCACTGGAATTTCTACTGTTACTTTTGAACCATCTGGATATGTTACTTCTACTGGTACATGATAGTCACCTGGTGTTGTTGGTAACACTGTGCCTTCTGGCATTGTGACAACTGGTTGTTCGTCATTTGTTGGGTAATCTAACACTTTAATTGCTTCTTTAACTGCTTGTTCTGTTAATTCATTACCTTCTGCAACAACTGGTTTTACTTCTACTTTATAGCTATCTGCTTCGTCTACTTTTTTGTTAATTGTTACTGGAATTTCTACTGTTACTTTTGAACCATCTGGGTATGTTACTTCTACCGGTACATGATAGTCACCTGGTGTTGTTGGTAACACTGTGCCTTCTGGTAATGCAATCGTTGGTTGTTCACCTTCTGTTGGATAATCTACAACTATAATTGCTTCTTTAACTACTTGCTCTGTTAATTCATTACCTTGTGTCACAACTGTTTTAACTTCAACTTTATAACCATCTGCTTCTTTTGCTGCAATCGTAACTGGGATTTCTACTGTTACTTTTGAACCATCTGGGTATGTTACTTCTACTGGTACATGATGTTCACCGACTGTTGTTGGTAACACTGTACCTTCTGGTAATGCAATCGTTGGTTGTTCACCTTCTGTTGGATAATCTACAACTGTAATTGCTTCTTTAATTGCTTGTTCTGTTAATTCATTACCTTGTGCAACAACTGGCTTGATTTTTACTTTATAGCTATCTGCTTCTTCAGTTTTCTTATTAATTGTTACTGGTACTGTAACTGTTACTGTTGAACCATCTGGATATGTTACTTCTACTGGTACTTGATGTTCACCGACTGTTGTTGGTAATACTGTACCTTTCGGTAAGGCAATAATTGGTTGTTTACCATCTTTCGGATAGTCTACAACTTTAACTGCTTCCTTAATTGCTTCTGCTGTTAATCCATTACCTTCTGTAACAACTGGTTTAATTGTTACTTTATATGTATCTGATTCTTTAGTTACAACTTTTTTACCATCTTCAATTATTGCTGCTGCTACGTCTTTTTCAATTGCTACTTTTCCAGCTTCTTTTGCTGCTTCTACACCAGCTTTATCTGTCGCTGCATCAATTGCTGCTTTTGCTTTATTAGCGTCCTCTGCTACTTTTGCTTTCGCTGCTTGTTTTTCTTCATCAGTTAAGTTTGGTAACGCATCGATTGCTTTGTCGGCTGCTTTCGCTGCTTCATCGATCGCTGCTTTCGCTGCTTCTTTGGCATTTGCCATTTCATCTGATGCTTTTTTACCATCTTGAACTAATTTTTCGATTGCCGCAACACCTTTATCTTTTTCTGCTGTAACTGCTTCTTTTGTTGTTGCGTTATCTATTGCTGCTTTTGCTTTTGTTGCTTCTTCTGCTACTTTTGCTTTCGCTGCT
>NZ_JBZXTS010000075.1:0-3315 GCF_058895785.1 Staphylococcus sp. B1(2026) | reverse complement strand
TCTGACAAAGCTTCAATTTTGAATGGTTTAATAATTTAATTAGACATTGTTTTAAATCAATGTAAAGTAATATTGCTTTATTGAAATTTATTCAATCATTTCAGATTCGAATCTCGCAATATTTTTATTTTCTCCTAATAAAACTAAAATATCCTCTTGATAAATATATTCTTCTGCGGGAGGTGAGACAATAATGTCTTGCGAACGTTTGATTGCAATAATATTAATACCGTATTCAGCACGAATATTCAAATCAATAATTGGTTTATTAATTAATTGTTTTGTCACTTTAAATTCAATCATTGAATAGGCATCTGATAATTCAATATAATCTAAGACAGAATCTGAGATAATATGATGTGCTACACGTTTACCCATATCTCTTTCGGGATGAACAATATAATCTGCACCAATTTTATGTAGTACTTTAGCATGGTATTCATTTTCAGCTTTTACAGTGACTGTCGGCACACCTAATTCTTTTAAAATTAAAGTGGTCAAAATACTAGCTTGAATATTACTTCCTATCCCAACAATCACATGATTGAAATTTCTAATCCCTAAAGCTTTTAACATTTCTTCATCAGTAGAGTCACCGATAACTGCTTCTGTCGCAATATCTTTAAAATTATTAATTACTTCTTCACTTACATCAATCGCCATGACATTCATATTCATATTAGCTAATTCTTTGACAATCGTTCCACCAAATCGGCCTAAACCAATCACCACAAATTCTTTTTGTTCCATATTACCTCCTAATTATCATCTTCTAAAAAATCTTTGTTAAAACTTGTTGTCGGTGTCATATGTTTTAATTGACTACTTTTCAGGATAATTTCTTTACCATATTTTTTATTTAATTTCATTGCAATATCACTTAATTGTTTACTCTTCTCTTGTTCTTCATAATGAAATAAAGACATCTGTTCACCTGTTAATGATTTTTTACTCACATTACCTACTGATACACTTAACAATCTCACTGCTTCATGATTCCAATTTTTTTCGAATAAATATTTGGCACTATCATAAATTACTGTTTTATTATCAGTTAATGTATCTAAAGTCATACTTCTCGTCATTTGTTTAAAATTATAATACTTAATTAAAATTTGAATTTGTTGTCCTACATACCCTTTATATTGTAATCGTTCAGCTACTTTGTCAGACAAAACTTTTAAGTACTGTAATAAGTCTTCTTTTATTAGAATGTCTTCTGGAAAAGTTTTAGATTGGCCAAATGATTTATGCTGATAGATAGCATTAGGATCAACAACACGTTGATCAATACCATTTGCACGCTCATGTAATCTTTGACCAACAACACCAAATAAATTAATAAGCTGTTGTTGTGGCATTTTTGCTAAATCACCTATTGTTGTAATACCTAATGCATTTAATTTTTCACTCGTTTTTTTACCACAACCATGTAAATTAATAATAGGCATTGGCCATAAAATTGTAGCAATTTGTCTTTTTCTTAAAATAGTAAATCCATTAGGCTTTTGTATATTACTTGCCATCTTGGCTAAAAATTTATTTGGTGCAATGCCGATACTACAACTTAAACCTATATCTTGTTTGATTTTTTGTTGAATAGCTTTTGCAACAGCCACCGGTTGTTGAAATTGAGAAAGATCAACATAGCCTTCATCAATACTCACAGGTTCAACTTGACTCGTATACTGCTTTAATAGTTGAAATATTTTATTAGAATATAATTTATATTTATTAAAATCAGGTGGTAAAAAGATAATGTTTGGACACAATTGTTTAGCATGACTCACTGTCATTGTAGTTTTGACACCATATGCTCTAGCATTATAGTTCGCAGTTACAATTATACCGTGTCTATTTTTAGGATTACCTGCAATAGCTAATGGTTGTGTTTTGTATTCAGGATAATATAGCTCTTCGACACTGGCATAAAAACAATTCATATCAATATGCATAATGACACGTACCATATTACCCCTCCTTCATTTATGCTTGTTTAATAATTTCTAATACTAAATTAAATAATTTTTCAATTTCACTTATCGCAATACGTTCATTAGTTGTATGAATATATTCATAACCGACAGCTAATACTGATGTTGGTATACCTTTACCTGATAAAATATTCGCATCACTACCACCACCTGTTACTTCTAAATGACCACTTAAACCTATTGAATATGCAGATTTTTGTGCATGTATAATCATTGGATGTGTAGGTTCAAAATTAAATAAACCATATTTATCTTGACGTTGTAGCTCATACGTTACTTCAAATTCTTCACATATTTTATCAACTGTTTGATTAATCGTATCCACTAATTGCTCTAATTTTTGTTCATTACGTGAACGTATTTCAAATAATACTTGTGCTTGTTCTTGCACAATATTCGTCGCACCATTTCCACCTGTAATTAAACCATAATTTAAAGTTGTCTCTTCATCAATTCGACTATTAGGTAAGTGACTAATAATTTGTGATAAAATATAAATAGCATTACGACCTTTTTCTGGCTCTAAACCTGCATGAGCAGTTTTACCATTAATTGTTAAATTAAAATGAACTTGTGCAGGTGCAGCAATTACAATCTCTCCAACATTACCTGTGGCATCCAATGCAAAACCATATTGTGCCTGTAAAACAGAAGTATCAAAAGCTTTTGCACCTACTAAACCACTCTCTTCACCAGCTGTAATCAAAATTTCAAGACGACCATGTGGTATATTATTTTGATTCAAATATGCAAGAATATCTAAAATAACAGCAATACCGGCTTTATCATCCGCACCTAAAATTGTTGTCCCATCCGTATGAATAATACCATCTGTCACTATTGGGTGAATATTACTACCAGGTACCACTGTATCCATATGAGCTAATAATAATAATGGAATTTTAGTAGAATCAGTTGCTTCTAATACTGCAAGAATATTACCAAAACCATGTCCAGTTATTTCTGCACTCTCATCAACCATAACTTGACAATTTAATGCTTGTAATCTATCAACTAGCCAAGCACCAATTTGTTGTTCGTACTTTGTTTCTGAATTAATTTGTACTAATTCTAAAAATGTTTTTATATCGTATGACATTTACGTACCTCCATTTCATATACTCTAATACTACCACTTTTTTTACCAAATATGAAATTATTTTATTATTGAATATTTAAAATAGCCACACTCTAACAATAATATCAGCACTTTTAAATACTTAATTATCACTCAACACATTTTCACTATATAATCCATTGAAAAGATTATTAATTTCATTTATTATTAAGATAATTAATCATTCAAAATTGAAGCTTTGTC
>NZ_JBZXTS010000074.1:0-3602 GCF_058895785.1 Staphylococcus sp. B1(2026) | reverse complement strand
CTTTTTTATTTATAGGCTAGTTTTTCCTAGCCTCATTTTTTACTTTTTTATTATAAAAATATACATATTTTTATAAATATTAAATAAAAAGTGTGGAAAATATGTTTTGACAATAATAAAGATTAAAATTCATTAAGGTATAATTTGACACTAATAATTATGAAGTGATATAATTATCAAGCAAATGTTATAGTAATATACATTTTGATTATATAAGTAGGAGGGAATTATGATAGGAAAAAATAATATAAAATTAAATCAAAAAAAGAATGCAACACAAGTAAACTATTATTCAATTAAAAAACTGAAGTTAGGTGTGTCTTCAGTTATGGTAGGTGGTTTCTTTTTCTTAGGTATATCTCATTATGCACAAGCCGCAGAAGAGCAAGCATTAGAACATTCTGTTGTAACTAATGCAGATGATCAAATTAAAGAATCAAAAGATAATAGTTTATTAGATGAGAATAATAAATCTAAAGATGAAATAAAAGATGAAATAAATACAATAGTAAGTGATCAATTAGTAATATCGGATGACCATTTAGTTGAATATAAGGATGTAACGAGCAAAGAAGATACTTCAAAAGTTACAGTATCTGAAGAAAAAAATAATCTTTCTTTAGAAACAATAAAATCAAAAGAAGAATTATCAACAAATAATTCAAAAATTGAAACTACAAGTAATGTTTCAGAAGTTAATTTAACAACAAAAACTGTATCAGATTTAAAAGATGACAAGACAATTGTTGAAGAACATAATAATGAACAAGAAGTAGATACTAATAAAAATAACAAAGAACAAGTTATTTATGATGCTGAATTAGATGGTAAATTGATTGAAAAAAAATATTCAAATAAAGTCATTAATAAATTTAATGAATCTGAAGAAAAGCATATTGTAGCTAAAGAAGAAGTTACAAATGAACGTAGATCTTTTAGGGCAACACCTGAGCGAAATTCTAATTTAGAAGGTTATTCTGTAGTTAATTCTGGACAACCACCTTTAATAGATCCAAATACAGGTCATTATACTTTTGCCATAGTTAAGAATTTTTCTTCTGGTTATCAATATGTAATGTCAACATCTTATGCTGATTTAGGACCGGTTAAAAAATCTGATGATCCAAAGCAAGTACAAGAACCTACTAAAATATATATTACGAGTTTTAATAATCAAAATAAAAAAGAAGGTAATACACAAGTATTACAAAATGCCAACGGGCAAAGTTTAACAGCGTTTAATACACAACCTGGAATGCCAACATTTTCTATTAAATCAGGTAGTGTATCAATGACAACAGCACAAAAACAAGAATTAGCCGCAGTATATGCTAACGGGAAAACAATTAATGATCCATTAAAAGTGGCTGAATCATTAACATCTGTTCCAAAACATGTGTATCAAATCACACATTATCAAATAGTTAAAGAAGTAGCAGAAGGTGAAAAATTTAACTTAGAGCATAATGGTAAAAAGTATATTAAAACAAAAAAAGTTGTACGTCCGGAAGAAAAGCAATCAGGATGGGAAGATTTTGATTACAATACAGCACCGTTAACTTTTGATGGTTATGAGTATGTGACTAGTACACCAAATGCAACTGGAAAAATGACTGATAAAGAACCAGGATACAAAGGTGATGTGATTTATACACGTAAAGTTTATATAGGTGCTCAAAATGGTGTGAATATTACGATGTATCGTAAAAAAGAATATGTAGATGATAAAGGTACAATTAATTCATATAGTTATCTGTCACCTAAGAATGCTGATGATCCTAATAGTGGTTTACCAGATGCAGAAACGTTTTTCGAAAATTTAGAAAACTATAAAATTTATACAGATAAAGTTTATAATTATGGTAATGGACGTGAAGGTGGTCAAATATCTGATACAGATTTAGAAAAAGATGATGGTACAGGTAAAAAATATAAAGACTATATAAGTAATGATAAAGAAGCATTTTATGTAGCTCACGTGTCTGAAGGTAATGAAATAAAAATAAAAAATGTATTACTTGGTGAAGAGAGTATTAATAATTTACCAGCAAATAAGAGTGTACGTTTAATTTTTCCATTAGCGCAAAATAAAGATGCAATTACGGGTGCTTTATTAACTGGTAATAAGTGGGGACCATCTTCAGAAGTTACTTATTATTATGTTGTCGGTGCACCTGTAGAGACACGTTATATTATTGAAGGAACGCCTGATAAAAAAGATAGTAAAGGAAGAGTCATTACTAAAAATGATTTGTCAAAACCAGAAATAGTAGTACCAGATAATTCAAAATTAAATGTAACTTATGATGCAGCAAGTCATAAAAAACCAATCATCGAGAAAAATGGTAAAAACTATATTTTATCTTCTGAACATCCAATACGACAAGAGACGAATGATGCAACAGAAACAGGTACTGTTAAAACAACTAAACAAACAGTTGTTTATCAATATCAACATGTTGGTGGAGAAGTTAAAGCACAATATGTTCTTGAAAATACAAATCAAAAACTTCAAGATGATAAAATTATAAAAAAAGAAAACACGCCATTCGGTGAAGCATATACAGGTAATAAACCTCATGAAATCACAAAAGATGGTAAAGTTTATGCTTTATCAACAACAATGCCTGTTCGTAAAAATGCAGGTGATGCAGCAGAAAAAGGTACAGTAATAGATACACCACAAACAATTGTTTATCAATATGTAGTAAAAAAAGTTTTAAAAGGTGATGTAATTGTTAATTATGAGGATACAGATGGTAATCAAATTAGAGTACCGTTTGAAGATGAAAAACAAGTGCCTGTAGGTAAAAAGTATGACACAACAGATCGTAAACCTATTTTGATTACAACAGCAGATAATAAAAAATATATGCTAGATAGAAGTAAGCAGAAGGGTGATCCGGAACAAGGTAAAGTTAAAGAAGGTATTACAAAAGTAACGTATATTTATAATGAGTTAAAGGGTAATGTAGTTGTTAATTATACAGACGAAGCTGGTACAGTTATTAAACAAGCTGTTAACGATACATTAGACGCTTCAAACGATACAGCATACGATACGACAGATTATAAAGATACAACAATTGATTTTAAAGGTAAAACATATATTTTAATAGAAGAAAAAACCAAAAATAAAGAAAAAGGAAAAGTTGTCGGTGGAAAAACGATTAACATTACTTATGTATATAAACCACGTGATGTTATTATTCCAGTTTTACCAACAGATCCAAAAGAACCAGGTACACCAATAGATAATAATGGCCAAAAATGGCCAAAAGGTGTTAAAAAAGATGATTTAAATGAAGAAGTAGTACGTACAATTCATTATAAATATTTAACAAAAACTGGTGATAAAGCATTA
Source organism: Staphylococcus sp. B1(2026) (assembly GCF_058895785.1). Taxonomy (NCBI): domain Bacteria; kingdom Bacillati; phylum Bacillota; class Bacilli; order Caryophanales; family Staphylococcaceae; genus Staphylococcus; species Staphylococcus sp. B1(2026). Next base: position 238 of record NZ_JBZXTS010000074.1, on the reverse strand, counting down.
GACGATGTTATACAAAATTTAAAATATACACGTGAAGGTCGAGTGAATATTACAACAGGAACTGTTGAGTATACTGAGTGGACGCCAACAAGTGGTACAACTTTTGATCAAGTAGCATCGCCAGTAATTAAAGGCTATATTACGGAACGTGAAGTTGTTGAGCAAGAATTAAATATTCAAGCTAAAGATTCAGATAAAGAAACAACAGTAGTATATACACCATTAGGTAAATGGGTAC
>NZ_JBZXTS010000073.1:0-3844 GCF_058895785.1 Staphylococcus sp. B1(2026) | reverse complement strand
TATGTAGCTGAAGCTTCTTTACCATCTACTGTTTCATACGTGTACGTTACTGTACGATTCACCACTTCATTTAAGTCAGTTTCTTTCAAGCCATCTGGCCATTTTGGTCCATCTGGGTTATTCGGATCTACTGGTGTTCCTGGTGTTTTCGGATCTGTTGGTGGTACTTCATCAATACGTGGTTTTAATACGATTGTGAAATCTTGATCTGTATTCTTATCTTTATCAAATTTCGGTGTTGTACCATCTGGGTTGAAGCCATTGTCTACTAATACATAACCTTTGTTGATTAAGTCTTTTACTTTATCATCTGATGGTTTTGTCGGAATGTCTTCGCCTGATTTACCTGTTTCTTTGTCTGGATCAGCTAATACTTTGTTTGTATCTTTTTCAACAAAGTTGATTGTTGCTTTTTGGTCTGATTTTGTATAGTCAATCGGTGTATCTTTTGACGGATCTTCTGGTAATGTTGGTGGAATATAACCTTTTGTCGGATCATTTGGATCTTTTGGTTCTAAAGGTTTACCATTTACATTCGGTTCGTAACCTGGTACATAAGGAATTACTGGTACACCTGGATCTGTTGGTTGTCCTGGTTGTGTTGGATCTGTTGGATGATTTGGATAAACAATCGGTGTATTTGGTACTTCTGTTTCCTCTGCTGGGATGTTTGGTACCCATTTACCTAATGGTGTATACACAACTGTTGTTTCTCTATCTGGATCTTTTGCCTGAATGCCTGGTTCAGCTTCCACAACCCCGCGTTTAGTAATATAACCTTTAATCAACGGTGAAGTAACTTCGTCAAATTGTGTACCATTTGTTGGTGTCCAATCTTTATACTCTACTGTACCTTTTGTAACATTTGCTAAACCTTCACGTGTATATGGTAATTTTTGTACCACATCTTCTGAAGCTGTTTCACCGTTCTCTGTTAAGTATTTATAATGAATTGTACGTACAACTTCTTCATTTAAATCAGTTGCTTTCACACCATCTGGCCATTTTGGTCCATCTGGATCATTCGGATCTACTGGTGTTCCTGGTGTTTTTGGATCTGTTGGTACAACTGGAATAATAACATCACGTTGTTTATAAACATAAGTGATTTCTGTTGTTTCTCCTCCTACAACTTGTCCCGTTTCTTTACCCTGTGTTTTATTAGGTACTAAGTCATATACTTTATCATAGACTGGACCTTTAACAGTAATTACTGGTTTTTTCAATTCTTTAGTACTATATGGTGTACCATTTGAAGCATCTGTAGTATCCGATACTTGTGGTGAAATAACATTACCAGCTTCATCTTTATAATTAACTACTACATCACCTTTTAATTCTTTGTAAACATAAGTAATTTCTGTAACGTTTTTTGTAACCTTACCTTTTTCCACCCCTTTAGTTTCACTTGGTATTAATTCGTATTTTTTATTATTGTTCGCTATAATTGTTGTAGGTTTGTCATTTTCATCAGTTGTATCATATGGTGTACCTACTGGCACTTGATTTTCGTCAACAACTGGATCTTTAATTTGATTACCTTGTTGATCTTCGTATTTAACAATTACATCACCTTTAGGTTCCTCAACATATTGATAAACGATTGTTTGCGGAGTATCTTTTACTTTACCAGTTTCTGTTGCATCCCCTGCATTTTTACGTACTGGTGCCGTTTTAGATAAGATATAACGTATACCATCTTTAGTAATTTCTTTTGGCTTATCACCTTTATATACTTCTCCTACAGGTGTATCTGTTGGTTTTACTACTTTTTCATTTTGAAGCTCTGTTTCAGTACCTTCAATAACGTAACGTTCTTTAACTTCTCCACCTACATTAACATATTGATAAACAATTGTTTGTGGTTCATCTTTTACAGTACCACTCTCAGGTGCATCACCTTTATTTGTACGTACTGGATCTGTTGAAGATAATTTATAACGTTTACCATCTTTTTCAATTGTATCTGGTTTCGTTCCTTGGTACTTCTCACCAAATGGTGTATCAGCTGGTTTTACTGTTTCAGGTGTTTTAATCTCTGTATTAGTACCTTCAACTACATACTTAGCATTAACTTCTCCACCAACATGTTGATATTGGTAAACTACAGTTTGTTTATCAGAAGTTACTTTACCAGTTTCAGGTGCATCACCTTGATTTGTACGCACTGGATTTTCAGATAAGATTTTATATTTTTTACCATCTTTAGTAATTTCTGCTGGTTTATGATCCGAAGTATCATAGACTTTACCTACGCGTTCATTTGTTGGTTCATCAATAATTGGATCTTGTAAATTATCATCTTTACCTTTTTCTACATAACGAACATTAACTTCACCACCACCAAGATAATAATAAAAAACTTCAGAAGATGGTGCCCATTTATTATTAATAATGATACCACCACTACTCGTTGTCACAACATCTGTTGCTAATGGGAAACTAACACGACTTCTTCCTTCAACATCTAAAGTAACTTTTTCTGGTAATTTCAAATTATTTAATATATTTTTATCTGTTTTCTCTGGATTAACATGTGCTAAATAAAAAGCATCTTTATCATTACTAATATATGATTTATATTGATTACCATTACTGTCTGTTTCTTCTAATTTACTGTCTGGTATACGTGTTGATGAATTCCCTTCCGGTCCAACATTAAAGTATTTTGTTGTATATGTTTTATATTTGTCAATATTAGTAAAAAATTCTTCAGCTGTTGGCAACTCTTCTTTATCTGCATCTTTAGGACTTACATACGTAATAGTTTCCGCTTGACCTTCATTATTTAAATAAGTCTTCTTTTGATAAACTGTCACGTTTTCAGTTTTAGCATTAGTTGTTGCTGTTTGAATTGAACGTGTGTAAGTCGAATCACCTTTATAGTTTGACTTGCTTGTATTAATTTTACCTGATTGGTTTGGTGTACTTGTAATATATGTATATCCTTCAAATTCTAAAGGTTGTGTTTTATAAGTTAGTGCTGTTGTCTCATAGTCTTGACCTTGCCATCCTGATTGTTTTTCATCAGAACGTATAATAGTACCTGTTTTAACATATTTTTTACCATCATGTTCTATATCATATAGCTCACCTTCTGCTACTTCTTTAATTAATTGATAATGTGTAACTTGGTAAACATGAGAAGGGAAACTAACAGTTAATTGATTTACCTTAATTTCATCTGTTACTAATTTACCGTCTGCATATGTTTTAGCAATATGACTTTGTGGATTATTAGCGATTGAAATTTTATTTGTTGAAATTGAGAATGATGGTTTATTAGTTAAATTAGTAAATTCAACACTTTGACCTGCTTCATTACTTAATGATAAAGTATCACTTAGTTTCTTGCCTGTTGAATCAAAAGCTGTAATATAAACTTTATTAGCTTGTTGTACTTGTCTAATATCATTTGGATCTTTTACCGGTCCTAAATCATTGGTTGATACAGCTAACGCAAACTGATTATTTGTAGTAGTATCTTTTAATGTATAGAACGTATATCTACTGCCTTCTGGATCTGACACAGGAGGTACATCTTTTGTAGTAATTTCATATCCTTCTAAAGGAGAATCAATTCCTGGTGTTGCTCTAAATTTAGACGTAGATGTTGTTTCTTTTTCAGTTGTAATAATTCTTGGATTACGTGTTGTTTGATTGAACTTACCAGAAATTGGATTAGAATGTGATGCTTCTATTAATTGTCCATCTTTCTCCACATCAACTTCATGGTCTGTGTTTGTATCATTTGTGATTATTTTTTCTTTTACAATTTCTTCTGTTTTCTCAGTCGAATTTACTTCTTTTACTTTTTTAGCTTCTTCTAACTTTTTAGCTTCTT
>NZ_JBZXTS010000072.1:0-4183 GCF_058895785.1 Staphylococcus sp. B1(2026) | reverse complement strand
TTTACGTCGTAAGAAAAAACAATAATTGATAATATATTTAAGTATTAAATAAATATTCTTATCATTAAGTCTCTACAATTTCATCCTTGTGATTATGCAAGGATGAAATTTTCTTTGAAATAGACTTGATTTTTTATTTGATACTAGGTATAATGTTAAAAGTATAACAATGTCATACATTGAATAACTCTGTGCCAGATGGTTCAGGGCAAAGGAGGAAAACGGAATGAAGAAAGATATCCACCCAACTTATAATAAAGTAGTATTTGTAGATACAACAAGTGGTTTTAAATTTTTAACTGGATCTACAAAAACTTCAAACGAAACAATTGAATGGGAAGATGGTAACACTTATCCATTATTAAAAGTTGAAGTGAGTTCTGATACACACCCATTTTACACAGGACGTCAACGTTTTGCGCAAGCAGATGGTCGTGTTGATCGCTTTAATAAAAAATACGGTCTTAAATAATAAGCATAACAGATGGGTAATTTACTCATCTGTTTTTTTAAATTTAATATGAAATAAGAGGTATCTTATATGTATGTGATGAAACAATCTGGATGGGTTGAAGTGATCTGTGGCAGTATGTTTTCAGGGAAATCTGAAGAATTAATAAGACAAATTAGACATGTTTTATTTGCTAAACAGAAAATTGCTGTTTTTAAGCCACAATTGGACACACGATATGCTGAACAAGCCATCGTATCACATAATGGTAATCAAGTCACAGCTATTCCAATTCGTAATTCTCAAGAAATTATGTTACATATTACAAATGAAATAGATGTTATTGCTATAGATGAAGTGCAATTTTTTAATAAAGATATTGTTAAAGTCGTACAACAATTAGCAAATGAAGGTTATCGTATTATTGTTGCAGGATTAGATCAAGATTTTAGAGGAGAACCCTTTTATCCAATGCCAGAATTGATGGCAATAAGTGAGCAAATCACTAAATTACATGCAGTTTGTGCTGTATGTGGTGCACCTGCTAGCCGAACACAACGTTTGATTGATGGTCAGCCAGCACATTATGATGATGAGATCGTTGTTTTAGGTGCATCAGAAGCTTATGAACCACGATGCCGACACTGCCATGAAGTATTGAAAGATAATTAAAGGAGAGAAATTATGTTTGATCAATTAGAGATTGTAGAAGAACGATATGAACGCTTAAATGAATTATTAAGTGATCCAGATATCGTAAGTGATCCAAAAAAATTACGTGATTATTCAAAAGAACAACGCAGTATAGAACAAACAGTTGTTGTTTTTAGAGAGTATAAATTATGTAAAGAAGCAATTCGTGATAATTATGAATTACTAGAGATTGAAACTGATTCAGAAATGAAAATGATGATAAAAGAAGAATTATCAGAGTTAGAAAGTAAAATGACACCGTTTGAAGAGCAACTTAAAATTTTACTTTTACCTAAAGATCCTAATGATGATAAAAATGTAATTATGGAAATTCGTGGTGCTGCTGGTGGAGATGAAGCAGCTTTATTTGCTGGTGATTTATTCCGTATGTACACACGTTTTGCTGAAAGTCAAGGATGGAAAGTAGAAATATTAGAACGTTCTGAAACAGGTATCGGTGGCTTAAAAGAAGTGATTTTTATGATTAATGGTGATGCAGCATATTCGAAAATGAAATTTGAAAATGGTGCGCATAGAGTTCAACGTGTCCCTACAACAGAATCTGGCGGTCGTATTCATACATCAACAGCAACAGTAGCGGTTTTACCTGAAGCAGAAGAAGTAGAAATTGATATTCATGAAAATGATATTCGTGTAGACACATTTGCATCGAGTGGTGCTGGTGGACAATCCGTTAATACGACGATGTCAGCCGTTCGTTTAACACATATACCGACAGGTGTTGTTGTATCTATGCAAGATGAACGTTCACAATTAAAAAATAAAGATAAAGCGATGAAAGTCTTACGTGCAAGAGTATATGATAAGTTTCAACAAGAAGCACGTGCTGAATACGATGCTAACCGTAAATCAGCTGTCGGTACAGGAGATCGTTCAGAACGTATTCGTACATATAATTTCCCGCAAAATCGTGTCACAGATCATCGTATAGGTTTAACTATTCAAAAACTTGATCAAATTTTAGAAGGTAAATTAGATGAAATCGTTGATGCATTAATTGTATCTGAGCAAACAGAAAAATTAGAAGCATTAAATAAAGGCGGCAATATTTAAGAGGAAAAATGATGAAAAGATATGAGGCACTAAAATGGGCCTCTTCTTTATTAATAAAGGAGAAGTGCGAAGAAAATTATGCAAAAGTATTTTTGCGTGCATTAGTAAATGAAACAACTACACAATTTGTTTTAAATCAAAATCAAGTGTTAGATGATATCATTTTAAAACAATTTCAAGAAGGCATTCATCAGTATATATTAACAGGTGTACCTTATCAACGTTTAGTTGGCTGGGCTGAATTTTATGGACGTAATTTTGTAGTATCAGAAGATACACTTATTCCTAGATTTGAAACAGAAGAATTAGTAGAATGGCTAATTCATGATTTGTCTGATGAACATAAAACAATTGCGGATATTGGGACTGGGACAGGTATTATTGCTATTACTTTAAAAAAAGAATGCCCTCAACATCAATTAATTATGACAGATATTTATCAGGCAACATTAGCTATTGCGCAAATGAATGCAACAAACTATCAAGCGATGATACAAAGTTATGTAGGTGATAGTTTGCAACCATTAATTGATGCTAATCAACAAGTAGATGTTATTGTTAGTAATCCACCTTATATTGCATTTGAAGAAGCAAGTCAACTTTCTAAAACAGTGATTAATTTTGATCCACATCGTGCTTTGTTTGCGGAAGATCAAGGTTTAGCTATCTATGAAAAAATTATTAGTCAATTACCTAAAGTGCTTAAACCCCAAGGTAGTGTTTATTTTGAGATAGGCCATGAGCAAGGAAGAAGTTTGACGAATATAGTTAAACATTATTTTCCAACATCTACAGTTGAAGTTAGAAAAGATTTAAATGGTAAAGATAGAATGATGAAAGTTTCAAATATAATTTAATAGTGTCAGGAGGGTATATGAAAACTAAACATTATGTGATTAAACAAGATATAACACCACAAATATTAGATGAAATTACACAAATTATTCATCAAGGTGATGTTGTAGCTATCCCAACAGAAACGGTGTATGGATTAGCAGCTAATGCTTTTGATGAACAAGCAATACAAAAAATATTTCAAGCTAAAGGTCGTCCAGCTGATAATCCATTGATTGTACATATTAGTGAGTTGTCACAAATGCAAAAGTTTGTCGCCAGTATACCTTCACATGTAAAAAAATTAATGGAGATATTTTGGCCAGGACCTATTACATTTATTTTGCCTTTAAAGCCAAATAGTGTGCCAACTAATTTGAGTGCTGGACTTCAAACTGTTGCGGTGCGTATGCCAAGCCATCCGATTGCCAGACAAATTATTCAAGCAGTAAATGTACCATTAGCTGCGCCAAGTGCAAATAGTAGTGGTAAACCTTCACCAACGACAGGACAACATGTTTTGCATGATTTATCAGGTAAAATTGCTAGTGTTGTTGATGCAGGACGTGTTGATGTTGGTTTGGAAAGTACAGTACTTGACTGTACACGTACACCTATGGTCATTGTCAGACCAGGTGCTATCACCCAAACGATGTTACAAGAAGCACTACAAGATAAAGTTCTTTATGAAAAACAATTAATGATTGATCAACCTATTTCACCAGGTATGAAATATCAACATTATGCACCACATCAACCTTTAACTATTATTGAAGGCACATTGGCGCAATTTAAAGAATTTATTAATCAGCAAAGCCAACAGTATAAAGTAGGTGTTTTGACATTTAGCGATGATGAATGGCGAGATGATAATATCATGAGTTATATTATTGCAAAAAATGATGAAGATATTGTGACTGCTAATCAACGTTTGTATGATGGTTTGCGTTATTTTGATGAAACTGATTGTGAAGTATTATTTATTCGACAGTTTAAACATTCGGACGAGAGTATGGCATTACATAATCGTTTATCAAAAGCTGCTAATCAACGCTATCTAAAACTTTCTTAACACTTTAGTGCTAAGAAAGTTTTATTTGTATGAATGATAGTGTCAACTTTTTGTTGGTG
>NZ_JBZXTS010000071.1:0-4384 GCF_058895785.1 Staphylococcus sp. B1(2026) | reverse complement strand
AATTTTGTTCATCAACACTCTTTGACAAAGAGCCACAAAAATCTATTACTTTACCACAATTCATGATGAGAAGTTGTCACGCACATCACACCGGATGATAATGCTTGTTCCATATGACATTTTTTTGTAATTAAACCACCAGCAATAATAGGGATATTTGTTTGTTCATGAATTAAAGCCATTATCTCTGGCATTAAACCAGGTAAAATTTCAACTGCATCTGGCTGGCAATAATGAATTTGTTTAATGGCCTTAGTCAAGGCTACTGAATCAAGTAAAAATATTCTAAGTATCGTTTTACACTTCTGTTGTTTCGCTTTGTTAATTACCGAAGGTTTCGTTGAAATAATACCGTATGGTTTTAACTTTTGGCAAACAAATTCAACAGCAGCATCGTCACTTGTTAATCCTTGTATTAAATCATGATGTACTAAAACTTGTTTATTATATTTTTTAGATAAAGCTATCCAAGCAGCAATTTGGCCAATATGTGTTTCTAAAAACACACCGTATTTTTTATCACTCTTGCAAAACATTTCTAAACTTTTCGCAGATTTAATTGCAGGTATAATAGATTGTTCTTCAAACATAAATTCTCACTTTCTTTACATACTTCTTTTAAACATTTTTTCTAAATCATAATTAGAAAAATTAACAATAATTGGACGTCCATGCGGACAAGTATAAGGTTCTATACAATGATTTAACTGTGCTAATAAATCTTCCATTTCATATTTTTGTAAATATTTATTCGCTTTAATTGAACGTTTACAGCTCATCATAATTGCAGAATCTTCTCTTAATTTTTTAATATCTACTTTTTGATGTTCCAAAAGATATTCAATCATATCTCTAATAAATTGTTCCGCTTCTTGAGCAGGCATCCACGTAGGATATTCTTTAACTACTAAAGTATTAACACCAAAACTTTCTAAAAAGACACCGACTTCATGTAACTGTGGTAATAATTCCATTAAGCGTAAATAATCATCTTGTGCCACATGATAAGTAATTGGGAGTAATAAACTTTGTACATCTTTAGGTGGATGTGCAAGTTTCTCACGATAATATTCGAATTTAATCCTCTCTTGTGCTGCATGTTGATCAATTAAATATAAACCTTTGTCCCCTTGTGCCACAATATAAGTTTTATGTAACTGTCCAATAACTTCTAATAACGGTAAGTTGTGACGTTGCACGACTTCTGATTGCTCTTTAATAATATCAGGTTGTTGATAAGCAAATGGTTCTTGATAAATATTAGTTGAAGTCGTTGGTGATACTACCGCTTCATTATTTTGATTAGTAATGGCGTCATGATCTTCTATATCGGTAGTTGCTTCAACTTCATCGTCAACTTGATGAGGTATCCCCTCGTCATGAGATACAATTTCAAATAAATCTTGTTGTTCAGTCATTAATACTGGCTTTTTTTTCTCAATAACTGTTTGCGCATCAGCTATATAATCATAATTTTTTAATACTTCTCTAATTGTTTGCATCAATAATTGTTGTAATTCTTTTTCTTTAGAAAGTCTCACTTCTTGCTTCGTTGGATGAACATTGACATCTACTAATATTGCATCCATCTTTATATTGATATAGGCAATTGGAAAACGATGAATGGGCAACAATTGATTATAACCTTCTTGAATTGCTTTTGTAATACCAATATTTTTAATGTATCTACCATTAATAAATATACTCATATAATGTCGATTAGCCCGTGTTTCTTCAGGTAAGGAAATATACCCTTCTATTTCATAATCATCATTAGCACCAACAATTTTTAACATATTTCTAGCAATTTGTGGACTATAGATAACCGCTAACACTTGTTGAATATTACCATTACCACTCGTTTGTAATAAAGTTTTATGTTCATTAGCTAATTTAAATGAGATATTAGGATAACCCAATGCTAAACGATTAATAATATCTGTAATATTGCCTAATTCAGTGGCTAAAGTTTTAACATATTTTAATCTAGCAGGTGTATTATAAAATAATTGTTCTACTTTAATGCGTGTTCCTTTACGTGCATGACTCACTTCATTAGATTTTAGTTCGCCACCTTCTAAATATAATGTGACTCCTTGATGTTGGTCTGCACAAGTTTCTAAAGTTACCTTACTTACTGACGCAATCGAAGCTAATGCCTCACCTCTAAATCCTAAAGTTTTAATATGAAACAAATCATAATCTTCTACAATTTTACTCGTTGCATGTCTACCAAATGCTAATACGGCATCTTCAGCATCCATTCCTTCTCCATTATCAATAATTTCTATTGACTGTAAACCCGCTTCTTGTAAATAGATTTCAATTTGAGTACTACCCGCATCAATTGCATTTTCGACTAGTTCTTTGACAACTGAAGCTGGTCTTTCAACGACTTCACCTGCAGCAATCTTATTAGATAAAATAGCTGATAATTGTTTAATTTTTGCCAAGATGACTCCTCCCATAAATAATTATTATTCACATTCTATCACACTACTATAGATAAACATACCTATTTTAATTTACCATTGATTAATCTCATTAGTCATTCTTAATTGCCATTGTGTAATAAATTGATCCAATGTTAACTGTTGATTAACTAACTCATCTTGCCACACAAAATGAGATTGCCATTCATTTGTACGACAATCATATCTTAATTGAATAAAAGCATAATTTGCTACATCTGTTTCTTTGAATAATTCATTAATATATTTAATAATTTGTGGCCCTTGTGATAGTAATTGACTGCTTATCGCTTGTTTATTATTTAATTGATTGACATTGATCCAATGATCTTGGTAATAAAATAGTGACATTTCCTCTTGTTGCTGACAACAATTAAGCACAGTAAACGCTTGTTCAATTGAAGGTGGTGCAACTTTAATGACATTAGTTAAAACTTTTTGTATTAATTGATGATACTGTTCCATTGCTTGCTGACGATTTAATTTCATATTTTCACTTACCTTCATCGCTTTCTTTTAAATTCTAGAAAATGTTTGACAAGTTATAATTGCCTTACCTATCATTTCATCTCTTACATATAATTCTACATCTAATTTGGCGGATTTACGCCCAAAATCCAAAATCATTGTCCGTGTATTAATTTGATCATTTAATGATACCGTGCGTAAAAAATAGATCGATATATTATCTATTAATACTTCATGACGATTATAATTATAAGCTGCATAATGTACCGCTTCATTAATAATACTCATTAATACACCACGTGATACTGTACCAAACTGATCTAACATTTGAGGTAATACTTTAATTTGTAAACCTTCTGGACGTTTTACCACGACACGTCTAACAATTTCATCAAATGTGTCACTATTTTGTGGTTGACGTGAGGTAGACATTAATGCTTTAAATACAATTTGACGAGATACTAAACCTAATAATTCATTATGATTATCAATAACTGGGACTAATTCAATACCCTCTGCTAACATCGTATAAGCGACCGTGGAAATTGGTGTCGTTAAAGAAGTCGTAATAATCCCTTGTTTCATAATTTGACGAATAGGTGTATGATGATCAACATCTACAATATCTCTAGGTGTAATGATCCCAACTAATTTATTATGATCGTTTAAAACTGGAAATCTGGTATGACCTGTTTTTTTACGTTGTTCATACCATGTTGCGACACTATCTGTTAATTTTAAATAATGAATATCTTGTGAAGCTAACATAATATTTTCAACTGTAAGTATCTCTTTTTTAATCAATTGATCATTCGTCGCACGATTAATTAAATGAGCGACTGAAAAAGAGTCATGACTTGTTACAATAATAGGTAAGTTATTTGAATTTGCAATAGTTTTTAATTCTTCAGGTGGGAAGAACCCACCTGTCATCAAAATAGCACATCCTAAATCAATTGCTTCTTTTATCACATCTAATCTATTACCTACAATTAATAAAGTACCTTCATGAATATGATTTTTGACTTGTTCTTTATCCATCGCCGCAATAGCAAAATCTTTAACAACATTGTGCAAGCCATTTCGTCCTGCTACTAATTGCCCTTCTACAATATTAACAATTTCAGCATAATTTAATTGTTCAATATTATCACGTTCTTTTTTTTGAATTCTAACTGTTCCCACACGTTCAATCGAAGAAACATAGCCTTTATTCTCTGCTTCTTTCATAGCACGATAGGCTGTTCCTTCACTCACATTTAACTCTTTTGCGATTTGTCTAACTGAAATTTTACTTCCAATGCTTAGTGATTCAATATATGTAAGTATCAATTGATGCTTAGACAAGACGATCACCTTCCTTTTTCTAATTGCGTGACATTATTATATAACAATTTTAATATTTACGTAAAGATTTTAAGTTAGTGTAAAGTTTTTGTTGGTCG
>NZ_JBZXTS010000070.1:0-4940 GCF_058895785.1 Staphylococcus sp. B1(2026) | reverse complement strand
ATTTTGAACTACGCAATAGATACTTATCATCTACATTTATTTCATCAACATATTCTTTTATATTCAATAAATGTACACCTGTTTCCTCCTAAAAAAACAGACAAAAGCTAATTAAAGTTTTTGTCTGCATCATCATTAACTTAATACATTTGTTAATTGTGGTACCACTTGTTTTTTACGTGATACAACATCTTTTAGGGTCGCTGTATTATTATCTAATTCTACCTCAAAAGCTTTTTTAATTGCTTGTGTTTGTGCACCTAATGCTAACACTTTTGAATCTGAATTTAAAATATCTGTTACAACAAAAACAAATAATCCATAACCATTTACTTCAATTTCTTTTTGAATTGCTGCTTCAAAATCCGCTTGACGTTCAAATACTTCATCCACATCAACCGTATTAATTTGAGCAACAGCTACTTTATACTCACCCATTGTAAATGCTTTAGCATCTAAATTAATTAATGTTTCAACTGATTTATCAGCTGTTGACGCACCTGCTTTCAACATTTGTAAACCATATTCATTCATGTCCACTTGTGCAATTTTAGCTAATTCAATTGCTGCTAATTTATCTTCTTCTGTACAAGTTGGTGATTTAAATAATAATGAATCTGAAATAATTGCTGATAGTAATAAACCTGCAATTGCTTGTGGTATTATAACGTCACGTTCTTTAAATAATTTTAATAAAATAGTTGCTGTACACCCTACTGGTTCAGCACGATAGTAAATTGGATCGGCTGTTTTAAAATTATCAATTCTATGATGATCAACTACTTCTAAAATAGCTGCTTCTTCAATGCCATCAGCTGATTGTTGAAATTCATTATGATCGACTAAAATAACTTGTTGCCCTGATGTTAATGATGATATTAAGTCTGGTGTTTCAACTTTAAAATATTCTAACGCAAAGCGTGTTTCATCATTAAGTTCACCTAAACGTACTGCTTGTGTATCTAAGCCTAATTGTTTTTTTAAATAACTATACGAAATAGCTGAACAAATTGTATCTGTATCTGGATTTTTATGTCCAAAAATTAAAATTGACATCAAAATTACCTCTCTTTATATAAAGTTATGATAAATATTTTACTATGTTTATCTGTATTTGACCATACATTTTCATTAAAATTTATCGTTATTTCTTACTAATAGTAAAAGGAGCTAGTTTTCTAGCTCCTTTTACTATTTTTTCAAATGAAATAATTGCTTTAACGTATCTTTTGATGTTTCTATAAAGTTTCTTTTAGCAACTATTGTTAAATCAGGTGTTTTATAAATCGCTTGTGGCAATACTTTAGCCTTCATTAAAATTTGTTGCTCATCTATTTTATTAATTTCATAAGTTGGTTTCACTAATTGTTTTGTACGTCGTACAATAGGTTCATTAGCATTAAATTTATGAATTTTTTTCAACATTTGATTTTCTAAATTATGATCTTTCGTTAAATGATCTACTTGTTGTAATTTATCCACAACATACCCATCTTTAAGACCAGGTACATACTTATATTTAGTATAAAATAAAATAACAAGTAATGACACTAAAGATAATAATAACCATATTAAACTAAAATAAAAACTAAAACCGTATTTTTCTCCCAATAACGCTAAAAATAAATGTTTAATAATTGGACCTACAAAAATTAATAAACCTAAAATATATAATATATGTCTAAGAAAATTTAATTGTACTAGATAAGATGTTAATTTATAAATAATTACCACATCTAAAACAATTAAAATAATTAAAAGTAGATTAAACATACATAACCTCCTTCACAATCTTTATTTATCATACATTGAATTAACACAAATGTCATCGACTTAACTTTCTTGTAATATAATCTTAATGTTTTAATAATAAAAATAGCTGTAACACTTTCTATGCTACAGCTATTTTTATTATTAATTGATAAGATTACCTTCTATCATTACATATTTAATTGATAAATCTTGTTCATCGACTACTAATAAATCTGCAATTTTATGCTCTTCAATTGAACCAAAATCATGATCAATATTAATTGACTGTGCTGGATGTAATGACGCCATTTTCCAAATTTCAAACAAAGGTAAATTTGTATATGCCAACATATTTTTAATGCCATCTAACAATATTAATGTACTTCCTGCTAAAGAACCTTCTTGTGTTCTAGCAATACCATTTTTAACGGTAACCGACAGTTCACCTAATATTGTATCGCCATCTGGCATATTTCCAGCACGCATACAATCTGTAATTAAACAAATTTGATTAGTTTTTAATGTTGTTGTTAAATTGACAACATGAGAATCAACATGATGCCCATCAACAATTAATTCAGCAAATGTATTTTCACTATCAAAAAAAGCACCTACAACACCTGGTTCTCTATGATGTAAACCACGCATACCATTATACAAATGAATAAATATGTTTGCACCTGATTGAATCGCTTGTCGACATTGATCATATGTTGCATCAGTATGACCTATCGCTACATTAATATTTTGACAACGCATCTCTTCAATAAATGGGATAACATTTGCACGTTCTGGTGCTAAAGAAACTTTTTTTATCGCACCTTTAGCTAATTGTTGCAAATGATTAATTTCTTCTACTGAAGGATCTCTAAAATATTGTGCATTTTGCGCACCTTTATATTTTTCAGTAAAAAATGGTCCTTCTAAAAAAATTCCGACAGATTTAGCACCTGGCCATCCTAATTCATCCACTTGTGCGATTGACTGACAAGCCGCTTCCAATTCATGTTTTGGGGCTGTTAACGTTGTTGGCATAAATCTTGTTGTACCCACAGTTAGTAAGTTTTTTGACATATCTAATAAGCCTTCAACTTGTGCATCCATAATATCATATCCTTTAAATCCATGGATATGTGTATCTATAATCCCTGGTGCTATAAGGTAGTCACGAAAATCCAAAATTTCTTGACTAGGTGCATCATCTACAAAACCAGCGAAACGCCCTTCATCATTAATGACCAAATATTGTTCTGTTTCATATATTTGATCAACTAATATAAATTTTTTACCTTTAATATATTTTGTCATATTATACCTCCTACTATTACGTTGACGATTTAAGAAATAAAACCATGTTTAATTAATGCATAACGAATACCATCTTCATTAACAGATAAAGTTACATCATCAGCGATTGCTTTCAATGGTTCTATAGCATTTCCCATAGCAATACCAAGACCAGCTGCTGCTATCATTTCCATATCATTACTTTCATCACCAAAGGCAACTGTATCAGCCATATCAAATCCTAATACTTTAGCTAATATTTTTAAACCTTCTGCTTTTGAGCCATTAGCTGGAATTAAATCTATACAATCTTTATGCCATCGTATATAACGAATATGATCATAAAGTCGATAATGTTTTTGTTCTTGTTCATTAACGAATAATAAACCTTGATAAATTGCTTCATTATCAAAAAAATTTAAATCAACTGAAGGTAACCCTACTTTTAAAGGTTGCATAGTACTCACAATAATGGGATCATCTATTGTAGAAGCCATTCCTTCACTACTTTGCCAACAAATGGCATGCTCTAATTTTTTAGCATGTTCGATAATTTCTAAACATTCATTTCTATTTAATAAATTTTGAAATATAATCTCACCTTCATTTAATACTAAAGAACCATTA
The DNA here is from genome assembly GCF_058895785.1 of Staphylococcus sp. B1(2026). Taxonomy (NCBI): domain Bacteria; kingdom Bacillati; phylum Bacillota; class Bacilli; order Caryophanales; family Staphylococcaceae; genus Staphylococcus; species Staphylococcus sp. B1(2026). The sequence continues at coordinate 1,274 of NZ_JBZXTS010000070.1, read as the reverse complement.
AACGAAACAAAACTATTAATATTTAATTGTTCTGCAATTGGTCTTACCATAAATGGTGCACGACCAGAAGCAATGACCGTAATATGTCCTAACTCTTGTAATTGACGAATTGATTCAATTGTTGATGAAGGGATAATTTTTTTTTCATTAATTAATGTTCCATCAATATCAAAGAAAAAGATCTTTTTTTTCATTATTGTTCTCACTTTCTAAAAATTATTTAAACATCCAAAAATAAATTAAAATAATTGTACCTAAAATAATACGATAATAACCAAAAAATTTAAAATCATGTTTCTTTAAGTAACCAATTAATAATTTAATTGCAGCGATTGATACAATAAATGAAGTTAACATTCCTACTAATAGAATAATAATTTCAGACATTGTAAATGATAAGCCATGACTTGCAATTTTTAATATAGATACACCAAACATAACAGGAATACTTAAAAAGAAAGAAAATTCTGTTGCTACAAAACGTGATGTACCTAAAATTAATCCACCTAAAATTGTCGCACCTGAGCGTGATGTACCTGGTACTAATGATAAAACTTGAAATAAACCTATTAAAAATGCTGTTTTAAATGTTAAATCATTTAAATTATCAATTTTAATTTCTTTATTTTTTTGTTTGTTTTCTACTACAATAAAAATAATACCATAAAAAATCAATGCTACCGCAACTACTTGTGCTGTCATTAGATGTTCATCCATAAAATCATTAAATAATAATCCAGCAACTACTGCTGGTAAAACACCTACAACAACTTTTAACCATAATACCCATGTATTATATTTATCTTGTCCCATGGCATGTTCAAATCGTGCTGTTGATCTTACTCTTTTAGTTTTACCATTTAATCGATACCATGAATTTTTAAGTGCAATATTAGCAGCCATCTTTAATTCTTTAAAATTGTTTTTTGACATCTTAAAGAATGGATTTAACTTTGGCCAATATAACAAAATCACTGCAAAAATCGCACCTAATTGAATAACATAAGAGAACACATTTAAAAATGATTTTGAAGCATTTAATTTTAAAAATTCATCAGCTAATATAATATGACCTGTACTACTAATTGGTAACCACTCAGTAATACCTTCAACGATACCTAAAATAATCGTTTTAATAATTTCTATTAACATATTCTACTCCTTTAAACATATTTATTTACCATTTTCAATGATAATACGTTAATCGTTGAACGTCAATGAATTGTATATCATTTTTATCTTATTATAAGATGTATCTATTGCGTAGTTCAAAA
>NZ_JBZXTS010000069.1:0-5115 GCF_058895785.1 Staphylococcus sp. B1(2026) | reverse complement strand
AACTAATGTTTTCATCTTATTTAAATCTCTGGTTGGGTTGTAGATAAAATTGGTCAGAAAAAAGTGTTAATACATGGATTCATTATTTTTGCCTTAGGTGTTTACATTATTGGTATGGCAAGCCATATTACAACAATGTATATCGGTGCCGTAATGGCTAGAATTGGCTGTAGTTCATACTATGCTGTTGCTTTTTCTTTGACTACTCAACACGTACCAACAGAAAAAAAGGGTATTGCTACTGCTATTGTTAATTCTGGCTCTGCTTTAGGTATGATTTTAGGTTTAACAGGGGCTTCTTTTTTAGTTAAACAATTAAATTTACAGTGGCAAACGATTGTATTTATTACAGCTAGTCTTATTGTCTTACTTATTATTTGGTTTGTGTTTATGATCAAGTCTACATCACCTACACCATATAATAATTCTGAAATCACTACTAGCAAAACAATAGAAACTAATAATAAATCTTCCTTATTTACATCTAAACTTATTGCTTGCTATATTTTAGATTTTACTACATGTTATGCCTACTATCTAGTTGTAACATGGTTACCAAAATTTTTAGAAAGTGAACGTGGCATTAGTGGTTCAATGATAGGTATTATTACTTCTATGATTGCCGTTACTGCTGTTCCTGGTGCATTATATTTTGCTCATTTATCTGACAAACATCGTCAACATAAAACATTTATCATTATTGGACTAGAAATTGCTGCATTTATTTTAATTGCTTTATCTATGTTTGCACCGAATGCAATAACACTTACTATTATTTTATTATATGGGTTCTTAAGTAAAATGGCTATTGATCCTGTAGTAATTTCTTATTTATCAGATCACGCTAATAAAAATAATTTAGCTGCAACATTAGGACATTTAACTTTTTTGCAATGTCTTCGTCTGTTACTGCACCTACATTGACAGGTATAATTATTGATAAAACAGGTTCTGGCGTATGGGTATTTTATATTGATGCCATTTTATTATTTATCGGAACATATGTTTTTACAATTATGACAAGAACTTCAAAATAAATAATCATTACGAGCATTCAAACTGCTCGTAATGATTATTTATTTTAGATTTTCATGAATTTTTATCATATATTTTCTATAAAGACAATCACACAATAAATGTAATGTAATTAATGAAACATGATCTACTTCAGGATTAGGCATAAGTGTTCTTGCTTGATAATATAAATTGTATGGTGTTAATTGTGACAATTTATTATTACCAAAAGCTGTAATTGAAATAATCGGTACATCTCTTAAGGCCAAATCTTTAAGATAAGGTAATATTGGTTCAACATCTCCACTCAGTGCAAAAACAACTAATGCATCTTTTGATGTCATCGTATGCACATTAAGTGCTAATTCTGTTTTAGCTGGTATATTATAAGCAAGACGCCCTTGAGACAATAAGTTACGAGATAAATCAATACTTACATTACGTTGTGCCCAACCAGTTCCGTAAAAAAACAAACGATCAGCATGATAAATAAGATCTATTATTTCATCACTATTGATTTGTTGAAATAATTTTAGTGTCGCTGCAATATCTTGCTGCTGCATAGTTAAAATATCCATACTATTATGAGGATTAAGATTTCTTTCAAGACTATATTTAAATTCACTATAGCCTTTGAATTTTAATTTTTTAGTCATTCTAAGCACAGATGACTTGGAACAGTGACATTTGTTTGCCAACTCAACAATACCTAATTGACTACATTCTTCTCTATTTTTCATGATAAATTTAGCAATCTCTTTTTCTGTATTACTTAAACTATCGTAATATTTGTTTATTCGATCCTCTATCATGATGATACTCCTAACTTTTATTTATATTTTTAAAATAAATCGTTTAAAATATATCATAAAAAAATAGAATTAGCGAATAAAACTTTATGTTATCACCAATTCTATTTATTTTAGGAGTTTAATTATGAAAAAAAGTTAATTTTTTATAAAGGACTGTTTTCCTTTATATGACTAATATATATTATCAATCTTAAAGTAATCTTAATTTTCAAAATTTTATTTTAATATTGGCCAATAACCTTTATTAGCTTCAATTAAATCATCTAATATTTGTTTAGCTATTGTTGCATTCGGTACAATTTTAGATAATGTTAAAGCTTGCCATAATTTTTGATATGAACCTTTTGACCATGCTTCTACCACTAATTTCTCGACTGCGACTTGTTGTGACATTAATCCTTTTTGAAACTGTGGAATTTTACCTTGTACTAATGGTTCTGGTCCATTTACTCCTACAATACAAGGTATCTCTACCATCGCTTCATTATCAAAATTACTAATTGCACCATTATTTTCAACAATTAATAACATTCTTTCATGTGTGTTATAAGCAATTGCACATGCTAAATCAACTATATAAGAAGCATGTTCATCAATTTCTAATGTTGAATTTGTAGTTGCGCCCATTTTAGCTATACGAAGACATTCTCCAAATACATGCTTTTCTCGTCCATCCATTACTTCATTGGCTCTTGTATAATTAGGGTTAGCATGCGCTACTTCATCACTTGCATAAAAATAATATTTTAAATAAGTATTCGGTAGTGTATCTGGATCTAGTGCATAAATATCTTTTGCTTTTGCAAATGTAGACATCCAACTTGCATCAACATGTTGTGATGCTTCAATTTCATTTGGTAAGGCATAACCATATTGGGCAACATGTGCTTTGATTTTTGGCATTAGATCATTACCTTCAAGATCTCGAATATCTGTCCACCAACCAAAATGATTTAAACCATAATAACGAACCACCATTTCTTTTCTTGATGATAGACCTATTGCTTTTGCCATACGTTCTTCGATACCAATTGGCATATCACAAATATTAAGTACTTTAGAATGTGGACGTAACTTACGTGTTGCTTCTGCCACGATAGCAGCCGGATTAGAATAATTTAACATCCAAGCGTTTGGTGAGTATTGTTCCATAAAATCAATTAATTCTAATACACCGCCTATAGAACGCATACCATACGCAATACCACCAGGGCCACATGTTTCTTGACCTATAACGCCATATTTTAATGGAATTTTTTCATCTTGTTCACGCATGGCATATTTACCTACTCTAATATGTGCCATCACAAAATCTACATCACTAAAAGCTATTGCTGGATCAGTTGTTGCTAAAAAATTTATTTCTGGTGCTTTTTCGTTGATAATAATTTGACAAGCTTCTGCTATTTGTTGTTGACGTTGCTCATCATTATCATAAAATTTAATACTACGAATTGGTAATTTTTCTAGATTATCTAATAACATTAATACAATACCTGGTGTAAATGTGCTACCTCCACCTGCTACAACAATAGAATATTTTTTAGTCATTTTATATTACCTCATTTTCTATATTCATTTAATAATAATTCAAATTGCTCACGTACTTGTGGTACTGATAAACCTACAATGATTTGTAGGGCTGTTCCATTTCTTACAACACCATGTGCTTGTGCTTTTTTAAACACTTCATCGGAAGCTACTTCATCGGCATTGACCACATTTATTCTTAATCTTGTTGCACAATTATTTACAGTACTAATATTATTGGGGCCACCTAATGCTAATAATATAGCTTCTGCTTGTGCTGTATATTGATTAACTTCAAATTGATGTTTTTGCTTTTCTTTATAATCTTTCTTAGTATATAATTTGATTTCTGTATTATCATCTCTTCCAGGTGTCATAAAATTAAATTTAACAATTACCCAACGAAATACAAAAAAGTAAATGACTGTAAATATTAAACCAATTACAACTTGAATAACGTAAGTTTGCCAATGATGAGATGCTAGTGGTATCCAATTTTTAGTTAATAATTCAATAAAACCACCACCCATATCACCTGTAACGCCAAAAGTATACATTGTTGCTGACATCGTTGCCGCTAACAATGCGTGAATTAAAAACAACACAGGTGCAATAAATAAAAATGTAAATTCCAAAGGTTCTGTAATACCTGCTAACACAGCTGTTAATGTTGCTGGTATTAAAATTGCTAACACACGTTTTCGTTTGCTTGATTGTGCAGTAACATAAAAGGCTAATGAAATACCTATTGCACCAAAGATTTTCGAATTACCATGCAAGGCAAAACCACCTTGTGGGAATAAAGTTTTTAATGAATCAGTTGATTGAGCAAATTGTGATAAATGGTCAATCCAATATTTCGTAATACCACCTTCCACAACTACAGGCCCAAATACAAATGGTGTATAAATAAAATGATGTAATCCTGTAGGTATTAATATACGTTCTAAGAAAGTATATAACCAAACACCGAACACACCTGAACCTACCATAACTGCTTGAGATGCACCTATCACTGCTTGTACTTTAGGCCAAACACAGGCTACAACTAATGCAATTGGTAACAATAGAAAGAAGCCGATGATCACAACAAAGGATGACCCTTGGAAAATACCTAAGAAATCAGGTAATTTTTTGTCAAAAAAGCGATTATGTATCCACACTACAATAGCTGCAACAAAAATCGCACCAATTATTCCTGTATCTAAAGTTTTAATTCCAGCAATCATTTTTAAACCAGAGCCACCCACTGCATCAACAGAAAAATCCACACCTAAATTCTTTCCAAAGTACTGTAATATACCATTGATAAAATAATTAAAAGTAAGGTATAGAACTAACACTTCTAAAGCTGCTCTCGCATTGGCTTTTTTAGCTAAACCGATAGGTAAACCAATAGCAAATAACAATTCCATTTGATTAAATACTGTCCAACCGCCATTTTCAATAATTGACCATATTTTATACCAAACTGTATCTGGCATAGCTATATCACCAACTAATAATGGATTTTTAAATATCGTACAAATTGAAACCATGATACCTGCAAAAGCAAAAAGTAAAACAGGTGTAAACATTGCACCACCAAAACGTTGTAATTTTTCTAACATTATTAATACCTCCCTTTATTCTATTTATAACATGACAAAACAATGCATACAATGCTTATAGAATAAATAGGAAAACGCTTTCTTATATAGGGAGATTTCTCATTTCTAGAGAATTTTCCCCAATAAAAAAAGAGATGACAAAGTCATCT
>NZ_JBZXTS010000068.1:0-5198 GCF_058895785.1 Staphylococcus sp. B1(2026) | reverse complement strand
TCTTAGCATCATCAATTGTTGCTTTAGATACTTCTTTTGTACTTTCTAAATTATTATTATCTGCTACTTTATCTGCTGAATCTTTAGAAGTAGCCTTATCTATATCTGATTTTGCTTTTTCTGCTACTTTATCTATTTTTGCTTTTTCTGCTGCTTTTTCATCTTCAGATAGGTTAGTTAAAGCATCAATATCTTCTTTGGCTTTTTTAGTAGTGTCATCAACTACTGTTTTAGCCTTATCTTTATCATTAACCAATTCACCTTCATTTTTAGCGTTATCTACAGCTGTTTTATCATTAGCATTGGCAATTGTTTCTTTTGCTTTTTCTAAATTAGCNTATCTTTATCATTAACCAATTCACCTTCATTTTTAGCGTTATCTACAGCTGTTTTATCATTAGCATTGGCAATTGTTTCTTTTGCTTTTTCTAAATTAGCTGCTGCTTTATCTTTTGCCGCTTGTTTTTCTTCAGGTGTTAAGTTTGGTAAAGCATCAATTGCTTTATCATTCGCATTTGCATGATCATCCAGCTCAGCTGTTGCTTGAGATTTATTATTATCTAATGCATTCGCTTCTTTTGCTGCATCAGCTGCTGCTTTATCTTTTGCCGCTTCAATTGCTTCTTTTGCTTTTTGAGCATCTTGTGCAATTTTATCTTTTGCTTTTTGTTTTTCTTCGTCTGATAAATTAGTTAAAGCATCAATTGCATTTTCAGCTTCTGTTTTAGCTTTTTCAATTTCATCTTTAGCTTTATCCTTATCCACAGTTACAACAACTGCAAAGTCTTGTTTCACTTTACTGTCAGTATCAAAGTTGTGATTACCACTAAAATTATCTGATACAACTTTATAACCATCTTTGATTAATTTATCTAATGTAGCTGTATATTTATCTTTATTAATAGGAGCTTTAGAATCACCTTGTAAATCAATGGCATCAGCTACTGATGTACCATCTTCTGTTTTGAAAGTAATTGTTGCTTGTTGCATATCTTTTTCATAAACAATTTGTGTATCTGCTGTTGGATCAGTAACTTGTGGTGCATTATATCCTGCTGATGGATTATTAACATCTTTTAATGTTAAAGCAGTACCGTTTACTTTTGGTGTTAAACCTTCAACATATTTAATAGTTGCTTTAGTTGTATCAATTGTTGTTGCATCTGTACCATTTGGATAGGCTTGATTTTCGATTGCAGTTTCACCATTAGGAACAGTTGCTACAAAATTACCAACTTTTTTATAAATTACTTTAATAGTTTCATTTTCATCAGCTGCTGTCGCTGTTTTAGCTGGTACATTAGCTTTATCTGCTACATAACCCTCAATTTTTGGTGTATTAACAACTGCAAAATTATTACCTTCTGCTTTCCATGCTTGTTCGACTGTCTGACTCGCATTATCCGGGTTAACATATGTAACTTCTCCTGTTTCAGGATTAACTAAAGCATCACGTTTAAATGTTGCAATTTGTGTTTGTGTAGATGCTTCTGTTGCTGTTGATTCTTGCCCATTTTCTTCTTTAACATAAGTAACTGTTCTATTTACTATTTTATTCAAACTATTTTCATCCACACCAGCTGGATATTTTGGATTACTTGGATTATCTGGATAATTTGAATCTTGAATAGCTTCATCTTTATTTTTTGGTGCTGTTGAAGGTACTTTTACTAAATCTAATACTTTCACAGTAAAAGTTTGTGTTGCTGATGATTTACCTTCGCTATCTACAGCTTTAGCTGTAATTGTATACGTACCAGCTGTTGAAGGCGTATAGCCACCTTTATCTGTAATTTGAATCGACGGTTTAGTTGCATCTACACCATCACGATCATCTTCTAAATCTGTTTTTGTAATTTGCGCTTGAGTTTCTAATTCAGCATCTGTTAAAGCATTAGCTCTCACATAATGTTTAAGTTCATTTTTACCAATAGTCAATGCTGGCGCATTGTTTAATACATTAGTTTTACCTTCTGCTGATTCGTTTCCTACATAATCCGTTGCAGTTGCTATAATCTTGTCAGTACCTTCTACTAAATTAACATCTGACGGTATAGGTAAAATTAATTTATCACCTTGTTTTGCTAATTTTGTACTATCTTGGTACCATTCACCATCTTCTTTTCTAGTTAAAAAAACTGTTTTATCACCTGGGAATTTGACCGTCATTACTGCTAACTTACTATGTACTTGATCACTACCAGTACCAATTGTATTATCTACTTCTGTACCATCTGTACTTTCTGTCGGTGGTGTAATCAATAATTGTTTAGGTTGATTTAATGCTTTATTTTCACCGTTAATACCATCTGTATGTACTTCTTCTAAAACAGGTGCATTTGGCACTTTACTATCTATATAAATAGTACGTGTAAACTCAAAATCTTTTGCGTTTGTAAATTTTGTTGAAGAAACATCAGTTGCAGAATAGCCACCATCATCTATAGCATCATTTTTATTAACATCACGTCCACCTAATAAATAACCTGATGTTACTTTAAATGTTGCTGTTCTCTCTTGATCATCTACAACAGTGAACGGGATTTTAAAACTAACTGTATCTTTTTGTGGCAATAACCGTTGAGCACCTTTACCACCACTACTATATATCGCATTTAATCTAAAATTCAAAGTTCGTGTAGCTTCGTCATACGTAGAAGAAGCAATATATGGCCCAAAATTACGACCTGGTGCTGTTTTATCTTTTTCAGAAATTGTTACGCCTTCAGGAATAACTACATTTACTCCAAAACTTGTAGCTAATTCCATTGCACCCATATTTTTTAAGTCAAATAAAAATTCACCTTTTTGATCTTTTTTATAAATACGATATTTACCGTATTGACTTGTTTTCTTGTTACTACGTACATCCGTTATCGTTTGAATAGCTGGTCCAGTAACTAAGTTAACACCACCAAGTAAAAATCCATCTTGTAAATTTTTACCTGAATTTGCTGAACCATTTTCTAATGCTTCAATTTTAATTTTAATTTTTGTTGTATTATCTGGAATTGAATATAAACGAGAAAGTGCATTCCAACCACCTGTAGCTCCTGCTCCAGAAGCTGGATTACCTTTAGGACCACCTTCAATTGATTGCTCATTTTTATCATTTGATGTTGTTGCATCACTTGTTGTAATAATAGCATTTGTATTTGCATCTAAAACTGTAACTTTAATTTTTTCACCTGCTGGTAAATTATTCTCTGCTCCATAAGCACCATTATATAATACACGTAATGCTAATTCTGAATTACCATTAACATCAAAAGTTTTTTCTAATACTTTACCTTGTTGTCCCAATTCTAAATAATAACTACCACGTGTTGCCGAATCATTAATTCCTGTTAATGGTGGTGTTCCAACCACTGTACTTAAATATTTAGCATCTCCTGCTGACGTAGCAATATTACCATTATTATCATACACTTTAGAAGGTGCATATGGCTTCACAATATTTGTAACTCTTTTTTTACCTTCACCTGACTCTAATTCAAGTTCTTGTGGTCTTTTTGTACTATCTGTGCCAGTTACATCTTCTGGTTTAATAGCAACAATTTTTCCATTACCACCACTAATTGTCCAACCATCAATAGTGCCTGAAAATTCTTTTTCTTTCCAACGATAAGTAATATCACCTAACTCCTGATTTCCTTTTGAGCCACTTGTCGCTACTTTTTGATTAGTAATTGTTTTTGATTTTGCATTAGCTCCACTAAAATCAATATTCCCAAATTGATTTTGAATATTCACAAAAACACCATCATTTGGGTTATTCCCTGTACCAGCTGCATTATTATACACCACTGTTTCTTCTGTTACTTCTGGTTCACTTGCTGCTCTTAATGTACTTTTTCTAAATTTATTTGTTATTTCTGGTTGTGGTACTACAGACGTTTTTTCTTCTACTGATTCAGAAACAACAGATTTTGTTGTTTCTGATTTTGAAGATATTTTGACTTCTTCTGATGATGTTACTATTGGTTCTGAAACTTCTGATGTAACTGTTTCTTCTGTTGCTTTAATAACTGTAGGTGTTGAAACTGGTACCACTTCTTCTGTTGCTTTAGTTTCAACTGATACTGGAGCTGAAACTACTTCTTCCATTGCTTTAGTTTCAACTAACGGTGTAGTTGGCACTGGTTCCGCTGTTGTTTTTTCTTCTTGATTTGCATCAGCTGCATACGTTTGATTCGTTAATCCTAAGAATAACAAACCACCTACCACAACTGAAGCCACACCAAACTTCATTTTTTTAATCGAATAATATTCAACTTTACGTGATTGTTTTTGCTGCAGTAACTTTTGATTATTCTTACTTACCATAATTACACTCCTTATATTTTTAATTCAAATTATAAACCACGTATCACTATAATTTAGCATACACAACCATTATACTAATAATAACAAGTATTTGAAAGTATTTTTTACAAATCAATATTTATATTAAGACACATAAATAATTGTATCTACTGCGGAGTTCAAAATCCTATGGGGGTAAGAAGGTTTAAAGCCTTTAAAATAAAAAACGACAAAGTAAAAACTGATTTTAAAGGTTTTTACTTTGTCTATTTATATAAAATTAGAAAATTACGACTATCAAAAAATAAGAAATCACTCTATAATTAAGTTACTACACAAAAACTAAAGGAGTGATTTCATATGAACATTATAACACAATTAAATCTGTTTGAGGAGTACGAATTAGGAGGAAGAATTAATTGAAAAAACGTTTTATAATGTATCATATTCATTCTAGATTTTCTAAATATTTACTTCTTAATCCAATAATTTCTTAAAATATTTGACAATTAGTCACTATCACTTGCCATAGTCTATATACATTTAAATACATTCTTCTATATATTTTTATTTCAAACAAACTTATTTATAAAAATTTTCAAACATTATCATTTTATTTTTGGATCTTTTATACTATTATATATTCTTTAGGAGGAAATTTAATATGAAAAAAACAAACGTTACATCAAAGCGTATTAGGTATACATTAAGAAAATTAGCTATTGGTACAATCCCTGTGGTCATTGGGGCTACATTTATTACGCCACAAACTACAGTTAATGCAACAGAAAATTATCGTTATGCTTCGACCCCTTTGCCAGGTTCCAATTACACAGAGTTTTTTATGAATCACAACTATCAACCACAATACAAAACACGCACTCAACAACAAG
>NZ_JBZXTS010000067.1:0-5617 GCF_058895785.1 Staphylococcus sp. B1(2026) | reverse complement strand
TTTTTAAAAGCTTTAAACCCTCTTGCCCCCCATAGGATTTTGAACTAGGCAATAGATACACCCAAATCAATTATAAAACATTTTGAAACTTATACTTTTTTAATTTCTATGGACTTAAGATTATTAATAGAACTTTCTCTTAATATTAATTGTGTATGCGTTACTGTATGAATAGGTTCAGTATAGCTACCATTTAGTATATTTAATAATGTAAGACTGCCAATTGTTCCGATTTGTCTGGCTGCAATAGCGACTGTACTTAAACTCGGTACAGTATAAGTGCTGACTTCATTATCTCCGAAACCAATAATGCTAACACGCTGAGGTACAGGAATCTGTGCTTCTGCTAAAGCACGTAAAGCACCTATAGCCATAGTATCACTACTAATAAAAAAAGCTGTAGGCAAATCATCTTGTAAAGTATTGATAGCTAGTTTCATTGTTTGATAACCAGACTCTATACTAAAATCTCCTTTAAAGATGTAACTTTCAGTTAATAAATTTAATCTTGTCATTTCTTGCCTGAAAATAGAAGAACGCGGATCAACTAAATTTAAAGCAACATCACTTTTACTTTCACCTTCAATCATACCAATTGATTGATGTCCTGTAGATAGAAAGTGTTGAATAATATTTCTTACAGAATGTAGAAAGTCAGCTGTTACACAGCTAATGTTTGCATGTAAAGTGTTTTGATTTAAGACGACTAAAGGTTTATTCAGTGATTTTAAACTATATAAGCTTTCATCGTCAAAATGACCAATAGCAATAATACCATCGACATTAGTTAAATCAGATGTCTTTTCGTTGAAAAAAGTACGTATTGTTTTATACTCTGTGTTTCTTAAAGTTGTTTCTACACCCCAACGTATAGCACGTAAAAATAAACTAGGTAAACTAACTTCTTTTTTATACCAGGTGGTAATAGCAATTGTACCATGAGATTTATTTATTTTTTCATTTTTCTTTTGATAATTTAATTGTGAAGCTATAGTTAATACTTTTTCTCTAGTTGCTGCGCTTACTTTTAATACTTTATCACCATTTAATATCCTAGATACAGTACTATTAGAAACGCCAGCTTGTGTTGCAATATCTTTAATTGTTGTCATAAAATATCAATCTTTCTATTTGTTATATTTTAAATTCATTATAGAACGAAGAACACTACAAGTCAATTTTACTAAAAAATAAAATTTTACTAAAAACATATTGATTTTAATGTGAATATTTGTTAGTATTAAAAATGTGATAGCGCTAACATAAAAAATAGAAAGAGGTGTTCTTAATGGCAGTGGATATATCTGCAGTACAGATTATATTATTAGTTTTATTATCAGCTTTATGTGGTATTGACCCGTATATTTCAGGCTTACAATTAAGTAAACCTGTGATTGCAGGTTTTCTTGCAGGTATTATTATGGGGGATATGAGTACAGGATTAGTTGTAGGAGCAACTTTACAATTAATGGTATTAGGTGTTGGGACATTCGGTGGTGCTTCTATCCCTGACTTTGGTACAGGTGCCATCATTGGGACAGCATTAGGAGCGATTAGTAATAAAGGTATTGAGTTTGCGATAGGTATCTCAATTCCAGTAGGTTTATTATTGGTTCAGTTAGATATTCTTGCAAGATTTAGTAATGTCTATTTTTTACATCGTATTGATAAACATATTGAAAATGAGCAATTTGACAAAGTTCCACGTGAAGCTTGGTATGGATTGATTCCAATTGCATTATCACGTGCACTACCTGTAGCTATTTCTTTAATTTTTGGTAATGAAGTCATTCAAACAATTTTGAAATATGCACCAGAATGGTTAATGAACGGGCTGCGTTTAGCAGGTACAGTTTTACCAGTAGTAGGTATTGCAATTTTATTACGTTATTTACCAGTTAAGCAATTTTTTGGTTATTTAGTTATTGGTTATATTTTAGCAGCTTATTTGAATATTCCAATGATGGGGATTGCTTTAGCAGGTTTAGCGGGAGCGGTTATTCATTTTAAAAAATTGAAAGAGCAAGATGCACAACCACGTGTTAGCACAAACGTTGATAGATTGGAGATTGAAGAAGATGAACTCTAAACAAATAAAATTAGATGAAAAAGATATTCGCCAAATCAGTTTACGTTATATGTTTGGTGGACAATTGGGCTGGAATTATGAAAGAATGATGAGTGTTGCGTATGTTCGTGCAATGTATCCAGCTCTAAAAAAAATGTACGGACATGATACACAACAATTTAAAGAAATTTTGAAAACAGAAATGCAATTTTTTAATACAAGCCCATTTTTAACGGCGATTATTATGGGAATGGATTTATCAATTCAAAATAAGGAAGGTTTTAAATCTAAAGATGCAGTCGCAGCAGTTAAGACAAGTTTAATGGGACCATTTGCTGCAGTAGGTGATGCTCTATTTGGAGCAGTATTACCAACTATTTTTGGGTCTTTAGCCGCTTATATGGCTTTAGAAAAAAATCCTATTGGTGTTATTTTATGGTTAGTTGCAGCAGTAGTAATTTTAGGATTACGTTATTTCGAATTACCGATTGCATTTAAAGAAGGAAGTAATTTATTAAATAGTATGGGTAATGTCTTGAAAAACTTGACAGAATCTGCTACTTTATTAGGTGTAATGGTTATTGGTGGTTTAATTCCAACAGTAGTAAAAGTAGTGGTGCCTTATGTAGTGAAAATAGGTGAGAAAAAGCTTGAATTACAAACGGAAGTGCTAGATAAACTATTACCTGCCTTTGTACCGTTAGTATTAGTAACTTTAGCTTACTGGTTATTAGGTAAAAAAGGGATGAACTCAACACGTGTAATTTGGATTTTCTTAATTTTATCTATTGTATTAAGTGCACTTAAAATTTTGGCAAAAGGTTAAAATGTCATTTATTATTTATTAGAAATTATATGAATTAACGGGTGGGAGTAAAAATTGAAAATCGTAGATTTTCTAAGTTACTCTCACTTTTTATTATGAAGGAGGTCAATATGAATATAAAGAAACAACCTAATATTATTTTATTAGTTGTCGATCAGATGAGATCAGATGCCTTATCATACAATAGTGTAGATAAATTTATTAATACGCCTACTTTAGATATGATGGCTAGTGAAGGCTATAATTTTATTAATGCTTATTCGCCGGTACCAAGTTGTGTGCCTGCAAGAGTTGCCTTGTTGACGGGTTTGAATCAGGAGACTAGTGGACGGGTTGGTTATGAAGATGAAGTACCTTGGAATTTCACAAATACTTTACCACAAACATTTAAAAATATGGGTTATCAAACAGAATGTATAGGTAAGATGCATGTATATCCTTCACGTAAACGTCTAGGCTTCGATCATGTTATTTTAAATGATGGATATTTGCATGTTGATAGAAAATATGACAAACCTTATGGAAATCAATTTAATTATGCCAATGACTATCTCGCTTTTTTAAAACAAGCATTAGGTTCAGAAGTGGATATGATTGATCATGGTTTAAATTGCAATGCTTGGCAAGCTCGTCCTTGGCAATATGCTGAAAATTTACATCCAACAAACTGGACAGTATCTGAAGCTATTAACTTTTTACAAAGACGAGATCCAACAATGCCATTTTTCTTGAAATTATCTTTTGAAAAACCACATGCACCTTTAGATCCACCTCAATATTATTTTGATATGTACATGAATAGTTTGCCAGAAAATGTTGATTTACATATAGGTAACTGGGAAGTGTTAGAAAATTTAATACCTAATATTACAGCTCTAAAAGGTAAGTTGAAAGCAGATGATCAGAGACGTATGTTAGCGGGTTATTATGGTTTAATTACACATCTAGATCATCAAATAAGTCGTTTGCTTATTGCACTAAAAGAATTTCGTCATGATAAAGATACTATAATATGGTTTATTTCAGACCATGGCGATCAATTAGGCGAACATTATTTATTTAGAAAAGGTTATCCTTATCAAGGTAGCATTCATGTACCATCATTTATTTATGACCCTGCTAATTTAATTGCTGGTCATAAAGGAACGATTAAGCAATTAGTTAAGATTCAGGATATTTTTCCATCACTTGTAGATTTAGTAGGTGGGGAAGAAGTCATAACTGATGGTAAAAGTGTTAAACAATTACTATTTGGACATTATGAAGGGTGGCGTAGTTATTTTCATGGGGAACATGCATTGGCAAACGATTCTAATCAATATATTTTATCAGAACAATATAAATTTATATGGTATCCAGTAAAAGATGAGTATCAGTTGTTTGATATGCAGAAGGATCCTAATGAAATGATAAATTTAATTCATGATAAAAAATATCAACCAATTATTAGAGAAATGACGCAAAAACTTGTTGATTATTTAACTGATCGAGAGGAAGGGTTTGTGGTTAATGGACAGTTAACACAAGTACCTTTAGAAAATATACGGACAACATTAGCAACAGGTAGGTGTTGAAATGACATTTTATCACATTAAAGGTGGAAGTTTTTTGATGGGTACTAATTCAGAACAAGGTGCGTTAGAAGATTATGAAGGGCCACAGACCGAAATTTATTTATCAGATTTTGAAATACAATCCACAACGGTAACAAATCAACAATTTAAAGAATTTATTCAAAAAACAAACTATAAAACATTAGCAGAGCAACAAGGATGGTCATTTGTTTTTATATTATTTATTCCGGAAAAAGAACGTCATTATTATGAACATACGGCTGGTGCGCCATGGTGGTTAAAAGTACCAGGTGCTTGTTGGAAACATCCATATGGGCAAAATAGTGATTTATCTGGTTTGGATCATCATCCAGTCGTCCATATTGCCTTACAAGATGCTTTGGCATATTGCGAATGGCAAGGTTCGACCTTACCTACAGAAGCACAATGGGAGTATGCTGCTCGTGGTGGTACAGTTACTGAATTTCCTTGGGGAGATGATTTAACAATTAAATCAGAGTATCGTGCTAATACTTGGCAAGGTACATTTCCTTATGATAATACAGCAGAAGATGGTTTTGTAGGTACGGCACCAGTGAATGCTTATCAACCTAATGCTTATGGACTTTATCAAATGATTGGTAATGTTTGGGAATGGTGTAGAAACCCTAGATATACATTATTAGATGATTTTAATGAAGAAACATACCATTTGGATATTCGAAGTATACGTCGTAGTGAATATGCTATTCGTGGTGGCTCGTTTTTATGTCATTGTTCTTACTGTAATAGATATCGTGTTGCTGCTAGGAATGGTGCACACTACCAATCTACAACAAGTCATTTAGGATTTCGTTGTATTAGAGAAAAATAAATAAGTTTATTAAATTGAACAGTTCTCTAATCTATAATTAAGACTTTTGAATGGTGATACTTGTTCTAGTGAACGTTATAAAATTAAATACAACATTAAATAAAATATAAATCTCATATTAACTTTGTGTAAACTGTTAATAACTACAAAAACAATCACATAGGTTAATATGAGATATTATTATTTACAATAAATGATAGAAATAAGATGGGGATTAATTGAATTAAGTGCATAAGGAATCGTTTTAAAAGCATTTAATACAAGTTCACTATTTTTATACTTACCTGCTGAATAAC
>NZ_JBZXTS010000066.1:0-5733 GCF_058895785.1 Staphylococcus sp. B1(2026) | reverse complement strand
AAATCGTTCAACAAGGGGTTAATGGTGCGACAACTACTACTTTTGAAGATACTTTAGTCAATGGTAAGATTACTGAAACGATAACTAAAGGCACTGAAACAACACCGGCTATACCTGAAATTGTTCATGTCGGTACTAAATTATTAGTTGATAAAACTTTATTAAACGAACAAATTAATATTGCTAAAACTAAACAAGCATTAGATTATTCCACTACATCATTTAATGCTTTACAACAAGCTTTAACTAACGCTAATACAATAACTAATAATACAAATGCTACACAAGCTGAGGTTGACCAAGCAACCAATACTTTACAACAAGCTATTGCCCAATTAAATGTTGATAAAACTTTATTAAACGAACANATAATACAAATGCTACACAAGCTGAGGTTGACCAAGCAACCAATACTTTACAACAAGCTATTGCCCAATTAAATGTTGATAAAACTTTATTAAACGAACAAATTAATATTGCCAAGACCAAACAAGCACAAGACTATACACCCGAAAGTTGGGCCACTTTACAAGGAGCTTTAGCAGAAGGTTCTGATGTCTACCAAAATTCACAAGTTGATCAATACTTAATTGATTTACATACTCAAGGATTAAAACAAGCTATTGCTCAATTAGTTCCCAATCAAGCTAAAGAAAAACCAATATTAACAGTTACTCATACAGATAAACAAGATGCTAATAAACAAGCTATACTTAACTACCAACTTGCCGATAAAGATAAGACTTATGTCAGTGCAGTCGCTAAAATCAAACATAATGGACAAGTTATTAAAGAAGTACCTTTGGCTGACTTAACTGCGACATTGAGTGGATTAGATTATTACACACCTTATGAAGTAGATACTGTATTAACTTATAATATTGGTGCTGGTAATGTTGAAGAAATTGTAAATACACAACCTTTAGAACTTGTATTAAAGAAAATAGAATTTAAACATGTTCATCAGGCTGAACTTTACCATAAAAATAATGATAATTACCAAAAAACATTGTCATTAGATACAGCACCAACTTCATTTGACGACTACTTTGTTAAAATTAAAACAGATGAATTGAAAGATGTATTATTACCTATTAGTAAAGCTGAAGAAGTTCAAAAAGATGGTAAAACATTAATCAAATTAACGGCAACATTACCTGAGTTAGTTCATGATAATAATGGTCAATATGATGATAATTTTGAATTTTATGTGAGCAAAACACCTAAAGCTTCAAATGGCTATACATCATTCAAATCTTTAGTTGAAGCGATTAATAAAAATCCTAGTGGAACATTTACATTAGCTAGTGATTTAATTGCTGATGAAATTACTTTAGATGATAAAGCACCTGCTTATATTACTGATAAATTTACTGGTACTTTATCAGGTGGTACAGCAGATCAACAATTTGCTATTCATAATCTTAAAATGCCATTATTTAATATTTTAAACAAAGCAACAGTTGAAAATATTGATTTTAAAAATGCTAACATTTCTACAGCACAAAAAAATATTGGTATCATTTCTCGTGAAGCAACACAGTCAGTATTTAAAGATGTATCTGCACAAGGTACAATTAATGCAACTTCTACAATTGGTGGTTTAGTCGCAACAGCAACAGCATCTAAATTCACCAATACAGCATTTGAAGGTAAGATACAAGCTTCTAATCCTGATGCAGCCAGTCATCACGGTGGTATTATTGGAAAAGGAAGCAACACCACTATCACACAATCTTATACTGATGTAGATATTAGTGGAAACTTTAAAGAGAAAAAAATGCGTGCAGGTGGTATCGCTGGATTTACAGACAGTGGTTCTATTTCTAATGTATATACTAAAGGACAAATCACAAATACCGCTACTACACCATTAGGTCAAATTGGTGGTATTGTTGGTGGGACTTATCCTAAGGGTACTGTAGATAATGCTATTAGTTTCATAAAAGGAGAAAACAGCAATACAGTACACGGTGATAGTGACTTTGCTGATGCTAAAATTACTAATGCTTTTTATGTTCAGAATGTTGCCAATTCTAATATAGATCAATGGAGTCAATCTATTTCCGAAACACAAGCTAAAGAAAAAATTGCAGCGATGGGTATTATTACATCATTAGATAATAGTTCTCAAGAACAAAAATTAAATGAATATCATGTCAACTATCAAAATGTTGAACATGCTCAAACCGATAGACAAATTGCTTATCATAATACTGAAAAATTATTACCTTTCTACAACAAAGAATTAATTGTACATTTAGGTAATAAGATTGATCCAGCAAGTAAACTATATACAACTAAAATTTTATCTGTGACACCAATGCACGATCAAATGGTATTAACTGATATTCAAGCTAATCCACAACAAGTTAATAAATTAATGGTACATTACGATGACCATACTGTTGCTTATATTGATGTTAACTATAAAGCACCTTTTGATAATCCTAGTGTATTAGAATATACATTGAACGGTACTGAATTATTATATACACCACAACATTTAGCTGAGAATCACAAAACAGTTATTGATAAAGTAGTCTCGACTATGTCAAATATTGATTATCATTCAGAAAGTTTATTAAATGCACTTGGTTACTATATATCTGATGCAGATATTAAGGCTAAGAAAACAGAATTAGGCGCAAATACAAGTAATGCTGATGCAAAAGCTGCTGTTATTAATGAAAAAATGGAGCTATTATATTTAAAACAATCTTTTGAAGATATCAAAGCTAATTTAAATAATGAACTAGCTAAAGTTTTAGCATCAGATAAAGCAACGAATGTCACTTCTGGGGCAATTAATGACTACACAGCTAAATATATTCAAGATAATAAAGAAAAGTTATTACTTGGTTTAGCTTACGTTAAACGTTGGTACAATATTAATTTCGACCAAGTGAACATTCAAGATTTAGCCACTTACCATCAAGACTTTTATGGTAAACCTGTATCAACATTAGAATGGTTAGTAGGTTTAGCTGATTTAGGTTATTCGAATTTCCTTCCGAAAAATAACCTAACATTCTATGGGTCAGGTATGGCACCAAATAATACTGAATCAACATTGTTCAATTATTTAGATGATCATCGACAAATGTTTACTAAATTGGATGCTGAAAGTTGGTTAAAAGCTACTTCTAAAGCACAAATTATTACAACACCATCAAAAGAAAAACCTGATGTAAATGTTGAAGTGTATCAACGATTAACAAAAGATAGTTCTAAATTCAAACACATGTTATTACCATTATTATCATTATCTACAGAAGGTGTTTATGTTATATCTAATATGACAACTATTACTTTCGGAATGTACGATAGATATATTGATACTGACTTAGCTAAAACAGATCCTGATAAGTATCAAGAACAATTAGCTGAAGTTCGTCAATTGGTTGAACGTGCAGCTAACTGGCAAAGAGAACACTTTGATGCATGGTATCGTATTTTAAAACCAGAATTAAAAGATAAATTAGTTCGTGATGTAGAAGTATGGGATGCTTATTCTCTAAACAAGAAAAAAATCTGGTTGCCACAATATGGTAATACGTCTCAAACAGTACTAGATTTCTTCGGTCCTGTTGATCATTACTATAAACCAAATGGATTAGGTGCTTATGCTACTGGTAACTTAGTTCACTTCGTAGCAGATAGAATGTTAGATCCTTATGGTAGTGCTGTATTTACTCATGAAATGGTACATAATAACGATAAGAAGATTTATTTACAATATGGACGCCGTATTAACATGGGTGCCGAAGCTTTCCCATTAGGTTTATTACAATCACCTGAAGTTGGTAATAAACAAATTATGAGTATTAATTTAATGTTTGATTTCCCAGTAAATAAAGAATTATATCATAATAGCACACCTCAGCGTTTCCAAAATGCAAATGATTTACAAACTTATGTACACGGTATGTTTGATGTACTTTACACAATGGATTATGCAGAAGCAATGTCATTAGTTAAATCAGGTAAGACAAATCAAGCTGCTTGGTTTAATAAATTAGAAAATACACCTAATGAAGATGGTAACAATGTTGTGAGAAGTCTTACTAGTAAAGAAGCTGCTGATCTGAACTTAACTAATATTAATGATTTTATTGACCAGAGTTTAATTGCTAAACGCGACTATAAAGAACGAGAATACAATAACAATGGTTATTTCCCAACAACATTATTTACACCTATTTATGGTACTGCAGAAACTAAAGTTGGTGCCCCAGGTGCCCTATCATTTAGACGTAATGCTTTTGAATTACTAGCATACAAAGGTTACTATGAAGGCTTTGTCCCTTATACATCAAATCAATATTTAGAAGATGCTAAAGCACAAGGCTTCAATAATTTATCTGATCAATTCCTTATTAAAAAAATATCAAATAATCAATTTAACTCATTTAATGATTTCAAAAAAGCAATGTTTAAAGAAAGAATTGATAAATTAGCTAAATTAAAACCAATTACGATAGAATATCAGAAGAAATCTTATACAATCAATTCTTATCAAGATTTACAAAACTTAATGGATACTGCAGTTAATGCTGATATTACATCAAAAACTATAGATAGTGAACTATATTCTAAAGTACGTCGATTGAAACAAGCCATTTACAATGCTTATCTTACACAATCAGATGAATTTAGAAATTCAATCTATCATAATTAAACATCTTCCCCCTTGTAATAAATCTCTTACAAGGGGGATTTTCTATAAAACATAACTGTTTCCTTTTTTTAGAATATATATTATTATATACTCTTTAGGAGGAAAATTATTATGAAGAAAATAAACGTTACATCAAAGAAAATTAAATATGCATTAAGAAAATTAGCGATTGGTACCATACCTATGGTCATTGGTGCAACATTCATTACCCCACAAAACACGGTCAATGCTATAGAAGGTTATCGTTATGCTTCATCACCTTTTCCAGGTTATAATTATTCAGGATTTTATACGAACAATTATTACCAACCCCAGTACAAAACACGCACTCAACAACAAGTCATACGCTATAATACAGAAGAAATATTAGACGATACATTAGAAAAAGGCACTCGTCAAATCGTTCAAAAAGGTGTTAATGGTAATACAACTATCACTTTTCAAGATAAATTCATGTATGGTCGATTAATTAGTTCAACAAAAATTAATACTAAAACACAAAATGCAACGAATGAAATTGTACGTGTTGGGACTTTAGAAACAGCCGTACCTCAAGACAATATTCCAAGTCATCCTGAATTACCTGTTGCACAAATTACTCATCAATCTCGTACTGAACAACAGATTGTGCCTTTTACAACTGAAGAAGTAATTTACGATACATTAACAAAAGACACGCGTCAAGTTTCACAAGAAGGTGTTAATGGTTTAACGACGACAACTCTTGATGATACTTTTGTTAACGGTCAATTAGTTAATAGTGTACAAACTGATACACAAACAACAGCACCCACTAATCAAATCGTACGTGTCGGTACTTTAGAAACAGCTATACCTCAAGACAATATTCCAAGTCATCCCGAATTACCAACGGCACAAATTACACATCAAGCTCGTACTGAACAACAGATTGTGCCTTTTACAACTGAAGAAGTAATTGACGATACATTAACAAAAGACACGCATCAAGTTTCACAAGAAGGTGTTAATGGTTTAACGACGACGACTTTTGATGATACTTTTGTTGACGGTCAATTAGTTAATAGTGTACA
>NZ_JBZXTS010000065.1:0-5946 GCF_058895785.1 Staphylococcus sp. B1(2026) | reverse complement strand
TCTATATTAGTATACCCAAACCAATAACCGTATCATGATGACAAGTGGAAGTAGAATAAATATCAATCAACACTTATAAACACCTCAATTTACACCTTAAGCCTTAACAATTAGCAAGTCTTTTTCTTGTCACTTTTTATAAAATAGCTTATAATTAAGTCAAATATAGTCAAAGTTGAGAAAAGGAGGGATTTTTATGGATAATATGTCAGATATTATCGAACATTATATTAAACAATTATTATCTCAAGCACCTGATGACAAAATAGAATTAAAGCGACAAGCTGTCGCTCAAAAATTTGATTGTGTTCCCTCTCAATTAAATTATGTAATTAAAACACGTTTTACACGTGAACACGGTTATGCAATTGAAAGTAAGCGTGGTGGTGGTGGGTTTATCCGTATTTCTAAAATACGTACACATGACCGCGCATTATTTTTTGACCATTTAATGGATATTATTGGTGATAGTATTGAAGCTGTTAATGCTGAAAATATTGTTGTTGGTTTATTAAATGACCAATTAATTACATTGCGTGAACGTCAATTAATTACTAATATTATTAATTGTGAAATTGATCAAAGTGATATCTTCCATGCAGGTGAAATACGTGCACGTTTACTTATTGAATTTTTACAAGTATTAAAATATAACGAATACCAAAATTAAGGAGGTTATTATGTTATTTAGTCGTTTTACCAATAGTGCACAACGTGTACTTACTTATGCCAAAAAGATGGCTATTCAATACCAACATCCCTACATTAGCACTGAACATTTATTATTAGGTTTAGTTCATGAACCTGAAGGCATTGCTGCACATATCTTATCAAGTTGTCATGTAACAGAAACACAAGTGATGGATGCTATCAATGATTTAATGACAACTGAAATCTCGCCTACTGATAAGCCAGAATATACACCGCGTGCAAAACAAATTATCGAATTTTCAATGGAAGAAGCACGTGAATCAGATAAAAATATTGTTGGTACTGAACATCTATTGTTAGCTTTAATTAAAGAAAGTGATGGGATTGCTGCTCGTGTTTTGAAACAAGTTAATCTTAATTTAAATAAAGTTCAAACAATGATTAATAAAATTAATCAACAGCAAGAATATCAATCAGACCAAGTTGAACATACTAGTTTAACATCTACACTAGATGGCTTAGCACGTGATTTAACACAACAAGCACGTGAAACGCATTTAGATCCAGTTATTGGTCGTCACAAAGAAATCATCCGTATTATTGAAGTACTAAGTCGTCGAACTAAAAATAATCCTGTTTTAATTGGTGAACCTGGTGTAGGTAAAACAGCGATTGTCGAAGGTTTAGCACAAGCTATCATTCATCAAGAAGTACCCGAAACATTACTAAATAAACGTGTGATGACATTAGATATGGGTAGCATGGTCGCTGGTACTAAATATCGTGGTGAGTTTGAAGATCGTTTGAAAAAAGTAATGGAAGAAATTCGAAAAGATGGCGAAGTTATTTTATTCATTGATGAATTACATACATTAATTGGTGCTGGTGGCGCTGAAGGTGCTATTGATGCTTCAAATATTTTAAAACCTGCCTTATCTCGTGGCGAAGTACAATGTATTGGTGCCACAACAATTGATGAATATCGTAAATATATTGAAAAAGATGCAGCTTTAGAGCGTCGTTTCCAACCTGTCAAAGTTGATGAACCAACAAGTGAAGACAGTATTGAAATTTTAAAAGGTTTACGCACACATTATGAAACACATCATAAAGTAAAAATTACAGATGAAGCCATTGAAGCAGCAGTTAAAATGAGTCATCGCTATATACAAAATAGATTTTTACCAGATAAAGCCATTGATTTAATTGACGAAGCTAGTGCTAAAGTACGTTTACGTGCATTAACTGTACCTGAAATTCTTAAAACAATGGAAAGCGAATTAGAACAAGCTAAAACTGATAAACGTCAAGCTGTTTTAACTCAACAATTTGAACAAGCTGCACGTTTACGTGACAAAGAAAAATTATTAGAACGACAATTAGATCATGAACGTACTTTATGGCATCAACAACGTCAAAATGAACGCATCTTAATTACAGAAGAACATATTGCTGATATTATCGGTGCTTGGACAGGTATTCCTGTGAGTCGCCTTGAACAAACAGAAAGTGATCGCCTATTAAAATTAGAAGCAACACTACATGAGCGTGTAATTGGTCAACAAGAAGCCATTACTTCTATTGCTAAAGCTGTGCGACGTGCTAGAAGTGGCTTAAAAGATCCTAAACGTCCGATTGGAAGCTTTATTTTCTTAGGACCAACAGGTGTAGGTAAAACTGAATTGGCACGTGCTTTAGCAGAATCAATGTTTGGTGATGATAAGGCAATGATTCGTATTGACATGAGTGAATATATGGAAAAATTCTCAACAAGTCGTTTAGTCGGTGCACCTCCAGGCTTTGTTGGTTATGAAGAAGGTGGCCAATTAACAGAAGCAGTTAAACAAAAACCTTACTCTGTTGTTTTATTAGATGAAATTGAAAAAGCACATCCAGATGTTTTCAATTTATTATTACAAGTATTAGATGATGGGCATTTAACAGATGGTCAAGGTCGTACGATAGACTTCAAAAATACAATTATTATTATGACTTCCAATGTAGGTGCACAGCAATTAAAAGATGCTAAATTTGTTGGTTTTGGTGGCAATGACGTCGTTAAGAAAGATTATGCTGCACTACAAAAAGCCACAATGGAACAATTAAAGAAAAATTATCGTCCTGAATTCTTAAATCGTATTGATGATATTATTGTTTTCCATGAATTAACAAAAGAACAATTAGGTGAAATCGTGACATTGCTAGTAGATAATCTATCGCAACGTTTAGCTGAACAAAATATTAAAGTGAGTTTAACTGATGAGGCTAAAGCATTAATTGTTAAAGAAGGTTACAATCCTGAATATGGTGCACGTCCATTAAAACGTGCTTTACAAAAAAATGTGGAAGATATGTTATCTGAAGAAATTTTACGTAAAGGTGATTTAAGTAATAAGAATTTAACGATTGATGTCAAAAATGATAAATTTATTATTCGCTACCGTAAACCACGTAAAACAACTAAGCTTAATTAGGAGATTATTATGGCAAAAAAAAGTGATTTAAGATTTGAATGCCAACATTGTGGTTATCAGTCAGCAAAGTTTATGGGTAAATGCCCTGGATGTCAAAGTTGGAATTCTATGGTTGAAGTACTAGAAATCAAACAGAGTAAACCTAAAAATTCTTTCTTACATGAAGATGCTTTTAAGCAAGCTCAAGTGACAAAATTAAAAGATATTAGTGCTGAAGATGCCCCAAGAACAACAACGGGTTCAAAAGAACTTGACCGTGTACTTGGTGGTGGTATTGTGCACGGTTCACTTGTTTTAATTGGTGGTGATCCTGGTATTGGTAAATCTACTTTATTATTACAAATGTTTGGTGCCTTATCTGCACGTCAAGAAAATGTGTTATATATTTCTGGTGAAGAATCTGTCAGACAAACAAAATTACGTGCTGATCGTTTAACTGTCTCTACAGACAATTTAAACGTTTATGCCGAAACTAATTTACAAGTCATTAGTGAAGCGGTGAAACAAATTAAACCGAGTTTTTTAGTCATTGATTCGATTCAAACGATCTATCATCCTGAAATTCAAAGTGCACCTGGTAGTGTTTCTCAAGTGAGAGAATGTACGCAAGAATTAATGCGAATTGCTAAAACATTAAATATTGCGGTATTTATTGTTGGGCATGTGACTAAAGAAGGGACAATTGCTGGACCACGTTTATTAGAACATATGGTCGATACTGTACTCTATTTTGAGGGTGATAATCACCATACTTATCGTGTTTTACGTGCTGTTAAAAATAGATTTGGTTCAACTAATGAATTAGGTATATTTGAAATGAAAACAGAAGGATTAATAGAAGTTGCTAATCCTTCTGAAATTTTCTTAGAAGAACGCAATAAGGTTGTATCAGGTTCTACAATTGTTGCAACAATGGAAGGTACACGTCCTTTATTAGTAGAAGTACAAGCACTAGTTACGTCTACTGCTTTTAATAATCCAAGACGAATGTCTACAGGTATTGAACAAAATAAAGTTGTGTTATTACTTGCTGTCTTAGAAAAAAAAGCAGGTTATTTATTACAACAGCAAGATGCTTATGTTAAAGTTGCAGGTGGTGTTAAATTAGATGAACCTGCTGTAGATTTAGCAATTGTTATGGCTGTTGCTTCAAGTTTTAAAGATCAACCAACTCATCCAGAAGATTGTTTTATTGGCGAAGTTGGATTAACTGGAGAAGTTCGTCGTGTTTCTCGTATTGAACAGCGCGTACAAGAAGCTGTCAAACTTGGATTCAAACGTATCTTCTTACCAAAAAGTAATTTATCGGGCTGGCAACATCCTGACAATATTACTTTAGTAGGTGTCGAGAGTATTCAACAAGCACTTTATCATACATTTAAGTCTTAATAGATAATACCGCTTCATAGATATGAATATTTACATAAATGATAGAATAGTTATCCACTTATTCTATCATTTATCTCTTCACTGATACTCACTTATTCGTTATAATAAAACTATGCTTTACTATTAGCGAAAGGAGGCAAAGCATGATTTTAAAATATGTCGTTAGATTTATTTCCACTGTTATCGGTATGAGTGTCGGCTATTGGAGCTTGTCATTATTTACTTTATATACTCATATCAATTTAATACCTTTTGATTTTATTAGTAATGAAATCGCTGGTCTAGTTATTGGAGGCATTTTATTCTTTATTTTGTCTTTATTCTTTACAAACACCTTAGTCGCAATGATCAAAAAAATTGAACAACGTATTATTCGTATCCCCGTTCAAGATATTATTGTTGCCACTGTAGGTTTAATTATTGGTTTATTAATTGCTTCTTTAATTAGCACAGGTATTAGTTATATTGGTTTAAGTATTGTAGACAGCACTATTCCAATTATTTTATATGTTTTCTTAGGTTATTTAGGTTTTTATGTCGGTTTATCTAAACGTGTAGAATTAACCAATCTTGTAACACTTAATCGCATAAATCGAGATAGAGAGAAAAAAGAAGCCACACCACCACCTTTACCTAAAAAAGGCACGGCTATAAAAAAAGTTTTAGATTCGAGTGTGTTAATTGATCATCGTATTACAGAAGTAGCTGAAACTGGCTTTTTAGAAGGTGAATTAATTATTCCTCAATTTGTACTTAATGAATTACAACTTATCGCAGATTCAGAAGATCCCGTCAAACGTAATAAAGGACGTTTAGGTTTAGAATGTGTTAAAAAACTTAAAGAAAGCCCTAATCTATATGCCCGTATAGATGATAAATATAAGTTCAATTTAAATGATGCCGTTGATAATCTAATTATGGATTATGCCTTAAAATATAAATGTGCCATTTTAACAACTGATTATAATTTAAATCGTGTCAGTGAATTACGAGGCATTCGTATATTAAATGTTAATGATCTATCTAATGCCGTTAAACCCATATTATCCAATGGTGAGCGTTTTAGTGTCCATATTGTTAAAGAAGGTAAAGAAGCCAACCAAGGTGTTGCCTATACAGATGATGGCACAATGATTGTCGTTGAAAATGGTAAAAAGTTTGTCGGTCAAACAATAGACGCAGAAGTACAAAGTATCTTACAAACTTCAGCAGGTAGAATCATTTTCGTTAAACCAATATAAATAAGAATGGTATGCCCCCCATCCACTTATAGGGGGGCATACCATTTTTTATTTTATACATGAAATTTGACGAGTATTAATAGAGTGACACTTAAATCAAGTTATGTCAGTAATGATATTTTTGCTATAATCTAAAATTATAAGAGAGGAACTCCTGTTTGGACTACTTTGCCTTTGGCTTAGCGGTCTTT
>NZ_JBZXTS010000064.1:0-6092 GCF_058895785.1 Staphylococcus sp. B1(2026) | reverse complement strand
AAAACAGATCCTAAAACTTATCAATTAAAACTTAAAGAAGTTAGAAGTATGGTTGAACAAACAGCAATATGGCAAAGAGAACATTTTGATGTTTGGTATAGACTTTTAAAACCTGAATTAAAAGATAAATTAATTCGTGATATAGATGTTTGGGACGCTTATTATATTGATTATAAAAAAACATGGTTACCACAATATGGTAATACTAATCAAAGTGTGTTAGATTTCTTCGGTCCAGTAGATCATTATTACAAATCAAACGGATCTGGTGCCTATGCTACTGGTAACTTAATTAATTTTGTAAATAGTAAAATGTTAACTGCTTATGGTAATGCTATATTTACACATGAAATGGTTCATAACAATGATAGAAATATTTATTTACAATATGGACGTCGTCAAAATATGGGGGCAGAATCTTTTGCTTTAGGGTTATTACAATCTCCAGATAAAGCAAATAGAAATGTACTTGGCATTAATTTAATGATAGATTTCGACAAAACAAATGATTTATATTATAACGCTTCTCCACAAAGATTCAAAAAAATCGAAGATTTACAAACCTATATGCACGGTGCTTTTGATGTGATGTATACTCTGAATTATGCTGAAGCAATTTCATTAATAAAACTAGGTCAAAATACTCAAAAACTTTGGTTAAATAAATTAGAAAATACACCTGGAGATAATGTCAATAATATTATTACTACAATCAGCAATGAACAGTGGCAAAAAATCAACTTACATAACATCTATGATTTTATTGATCACAATTTAATTACAAAACGTGAATATAATCCAAATGAATATCACAGAAATGGTTATTATGCCACTTCAATATTCTCTCCTATCTACGGTACAGCTGAAAATAAAAAAGGTGCGCCTGGCGGTTTATCATTTAGACAAAATGCTTTTGAATTATTAGCCTATAAAGGCTATTATGGTGGGTTCGTCCCTTATGTATCTAATCAATATTACAAAGAAGCTACTGCACAAGGAGATACGAACCTAAGTGATCAATTCTTAATCAAAAAAATATCTAATAATCAATTTAATAGCTTAAATGAATTTAAAAAAGCAATGTACAAAGAAAGAATTGATAAACTAAATAAATTAAAATCTGTTAAGATCAATTATCAAAATAAATCATATCAAATCAATTCATATACGACATTACAACAGTTAATGAATGAAGCTGTACAATTAGATATTCAAAATAAATCGGTTGCTAATGTTAAAAATTCCCAAGTAATAAAACTAAAACAAGCCATTTACAATGCTTATTTACTACAATCTAATGAATTTAAACAATCTATTTATCAAAAATAATATAAAGGAGCAGTGAAAATTATTTTCACTGCTCCTTTATATTATAAATTACTAAACTATAATAAAAAGTGATAGCCTAAGCTATCACTTTAAAATTCAGATATTATTTAATTACTGCGTTAACAACACCTGAACCAACAGTACGTCCACCTTCACGGATTGAGAAACGAGTTCCTTCTTCAATCGCGATTGGTGAAATTAATTCTACGTTAATATTAACGTTATCACCAGGCATAACCATTTCAGTACCTTCTGGTAATGAAACAACGCCTGTTACGTCAGTTGTACGGAAGTAGAATTGTGGACGGTAGTTACCGAAGAATGGCGTGTGACGTCCACCTTCTTCTTTAGATAATACATACACATCAGCTGAGAATTGTGTGTGAGGTGTAATTGTACCTGGTGCAGATAATACTTGACCACGTTGGATGTCTTCACGAGCAACACCACGTAATAAAGCACCAATGTTATCACCAGCTTCAGCGTAATCTAATAATTTACGGAACATTTCAACACCTGTTACAGTTGTTGAAGTAGGTTCTTCAGTTAAACCAACGATTTCAACTACGTCACCAACTTTAACTTGTCCACGCTCAACACGACCTGTAGCAACTGTACCACGACCTGTGATAGAGAATACGTCCTCTACAGGCATCATGAATGGTTTAGCGTTGTCACGTTCTGGTGTTGGAATGTATTCGTCAACAGCGTTCATTAATTCCATAACTTTATCTTCCCAAGCTTCTTCACCTTCTAATGCTTTTAATGCAGAACCTTGGATTACTGGTAAGTCATCACCTGGGAATCCGTATTCAGATAATAATTCACGAACTTCCATTTCAACTAATTCTAATAACTCTTCGTCATCAACCATGTCACATTTGTTTAAGAATACAACGATAGCTGGTACACCAACGTTACGAGATAATAAGATGTGCTCACGAGTTTGTGCCATTGGTCCATCAGTTGCAGCGATAACTAAAATCGCACCATCCATTTGTGCAGCACCAGTGATCATGTTTTTAACATAGTCGGCGTGTCCTGGACAGTCAACGTGTGCATAGTGACGAGCTTCTGTTTCATACTCGATGTGAGAAGTATTAATTGTAATACCACGCTCACGCTCTTCAGGTGCGTTATCGATTGAAGCGTAATCTTTAGCTTCACCGTTACCTAAACGTTTTGATAATACAGTAGCGATAGCTGCTGTTAATGTAGTTTTACCGTGGTCAACGTGACCAATTGTACCGATATTAGCATGTGTTTTACTACGGTCAAATTTTTCTTTTGCCATTTTGGAAATCTCCCCTTATTGTATAATATTTGTTGTCTAGGGCGACAAATATCGCCCAACAACTCATTTTATCTATATTTTATTATTTTTTTTAACAAAAAGCAATCAATAACTTTAATTATTCACCTTTATTTTTTTTGATGATATCTTCAGCAATTGATTTTGGTACTTCTTCGTAATGGTCAAATACCATTGAATATGTACCACGACCTTGTGTCGCTGAACGTAATGATGTTGCATAACCAAACATCTCTGATAATGGCACCATTGCATTAACAACTTGTGCATTACCACGTGCTTCCATACCTTCTACACGACCACGACGTGATGTAATATCACCCATAATGTCACCAAGGTATTCTTCTGGCATAACAACTTCTACTTTCATTAATGGTTCTAAAATTACTGGATCACATTTTTTAGCTGCTGCTCTTAATGCTAATGAAGCTGCTACTCTAAATGCCATTTCAGATGAATCGACATCATGATAAGAACCATCATAAAGTTTAGCTTTAACATCGATTAATTCATAACCAGCTAAAACACCATTCTTCATAGAATCTTTTAATCCAGCTTCTACTGATGGAATGTATTCACGTGGAACAACCCCACCGACAATAGCATTTTCAAATTCAAAACCAGCACCTGGCTCATTAGGTGTGAATTCAATCCATACGTCACCGTATTGACCACGACCACCTGATTGACGTGAGAATTTACCTTGTACTTGCGCACTTGATTTAAATGTTTCACGATAAGATACCA
Organism: Staphylococcus sp. B1(2026); assembly: GCF_058895785.1. NCBI lineage: Bacteria > Bacillati > Bacillota > Bacilli > Caryophanales > Staphylococcaceae > Staphylococcus > Staphylococcus sp. B1(2026). The sequence goes on along the minus strand of NZ_JBZXTS010000064.1, from coordinate 2,704 downwards.
TTGGCGCACCAACGTTTGCTTCAACTTTGAATTCACGACGCATACGGTCAACGATGATATCTAAGTGTAATTCACCCATACCAGCGATAATAATTTGTCCTGTTTCTTCATCAGTGAAAGCACGGAATGTTGGATCTTCTTCTTGTAATTTTTGTAATGCATTTGTCATTTTATCTTGGTCAGCTTTTGATTTAGGCTCAACAGATAATTGAATAACTGGTTCTGGGAATTCCATAGATTCTAAAATAACTTCGTGTTTATCATCACATAAAGTATCACCAGTTGTTGTATCTTTCAAACCAACAGCTGCAGCAATATCACCTGCATATACTTCTGAAATTTCTTCACGAGAGTTAGCGTGCATTTGTAAAATACGACCTACACGTTCACGTTTACCTTTTGTAGAATTTTGTACGTATGAACCTGATGATAATACACCTGAATACACACGGAAGAATGTTAATTTACCTACATAAGGGTCAGTCATTACTTTAAATGCTAAAGCTGAGAATGGCTCTTCATCAGAAGCTTTACGTTCCACTTCTTCATCAGTATCTGGATTGATACCTTTAATAGCCGGTACGTCTAATGGACTTGGTAAGTAAGCGATAACGGCATCTAACATAGGTTGTACACCTTTATATTTAAATGCTGAACCACATACTACTGGGAAGAACTCAACAGATAATGTTGCTTTACGAATTGCTTGTTTTAATTCATCAATTGTAATTTCTTCTCCACCTAAGTATTTTTCCATTAATTCTTCATCAAAATCAGCTACTGCTTCAATTAATTTTTCACGGTATTCTTCTGCTTGATCTTGATATTCTGCTGGAATTTCTTTGATTACTAATTGGTCACCAACTTCACCTTCATTGTAAATAGCTTGCATTTCAACTAAGTCAATCACACCTTCGAAGTCATCTTCTGCTCCAATTGGTAATTGAATTGGATGTGCATTAGCTTGTAAACGGTCATGAATTGTACCTACTGAATATAAGAAATCAGCACCTGTTTTATCCATTTTGTTAACGAATACGATACGTGGTACACCGTATGTTGTTGCTTGACGCCATACTGTTTCAGTTTGAGGTTCTACCCCAGACTGCGCATCTAATACAGCAACCGAACCATCAAGTACACGTAATGAACGTTCAACTTCTACTGTGAAGTCTACGTGTCCTGGTGTGTCAATAATGTTGATACGGTTACCTTTCCATTGTGCAGTTGTTGCTGCTGATGTAATTGTAATACCACGCTCTTGCTCTTGTTCCATCCAGTCCATTTGTGAGTTACCATCATGAGTATCTCCGATTTTATGGATTTTACCTGTATAGAAAAGAATACGTTCTGTTGCTGTTGTTTTACCAGCATCGATGTGAGCCATGATACCAATATTACGCGTATCTTTTAAAGAAAACTCTCTTGTCATGAGTTTTTACTCCTCCCTATTAGGATTATTTTTGTATACTTACAAGATTAAGACTACAATCTAGTAAAAGATTGAAGCCGTATCTTGCAGTATTGTTATGTTGAATTTTACCAACGATAGTGTGCAAAAGCTTTGTTAGCTTCAGCCATTTTATGTGTATCTTCACGTTTCTTAACTGCTCCACCAGTGTTGTTAGCAGCATCTAAGATTTCGTTAGCTAAACGCTCTTCCATTGTTTTCTCTCCACGAGAACGAGAATAGTTTACTAACCAACGTAATCCTAAAGTTGTACGTCTTTCTGGACGCACCTCTACTGGTACTTGATAGTTAGAACCACCCACACGACGAGCGCGGACTTCTAATACTGGCATAATGTTATTTAAAGCTTCTTCGAAAACTTCTACTGCTTCACGTCCAGAACGCTCTTGTACTAAATCAAAAGCTCCATATAAGATTTTTTGAGCAGTACCGCGTTTTCCATCTAACATAATTTTGTTGATTAATTTAGTCACTAATTTAGAATTGTGAATTGGATCTGGTAATACGTCACGTTTTGCGACAGGACCTTTACGTGGCATGTTTGTGCCTCCTTTCTGGTAATAATTTATTTATTTATTTTAATTTAATTTATTATTTTTTCTCTTTTGGTTTTTTAGCACCGTATAATGAACGACTTTGCATACGTCCGTCTACACCAGCTGTATCTAAAGCACCACGTACGATGTGATAACGTACCCCTGGTAAGTCTTTTACACGTCCACCACGAATTAAAACAACACTGTGTTCTTGTAAGTTGTGTCCGATACCTGGGATATATGCTGTTACCTCAATTTGGTTTGATAAACGTACACGAGCATATTTACGTAACGCTGAGTTAGGTTTTTTAGGTGTCATAGTTCCCACACGTGTACATACACCACGTTTTTGAGGTGAAAATACAGTTGTTGCTTTTTTCTTTTGTGAGTTATAACCACGGTTTAATGCTGGTGAGTTAGATTTTGTCGTTTTTGATTGACGACCTTTACGAACTAATTGATTAATAGTAGGCATTGATTGATGTCCTCCTCTCTCCTATTTTAGACCACACTTCCAGGTGGTTCATTTTTTAATATAAATAAAATTGCACAATAACTTGCAACTTCATTATAGTAACACTATCTAAGATGATTGTCAACACATTTTATCAGAGAATTAATTGCGATGTAGCCTGCTTTTTGATTTGACGTTAAAAAATACATAAAAAAATTCGGGAGTTTGACACTTGTGAAGCGA
>NZ_JBZXTS010000063.1:0-6130 GCF_058895785.1 Staphylococcus sp. B1(2026) | reverse complement strand
TCAAAAACGCGAGTATTTTTATTTAGAGGTTAGTTTTTTCCCAGCCCCTTAAATTATAGAACCACAATTTATCTTATATTAATCTGTAAATGATTAAAAAAATTAATAAAATACTTTTACAAAGAAAGCGTTTACTATATAATGGTGATAGAACCTTATATAACCAAATTTTAGGAGGATTATTATGACACAAAGAGCAAAAGCATTATTTAACAAAAACTGTAAGTATTCAATTAGAAAGATTTCTGCAGTGACCTGCTCGGTAATGATAGGTATGCTATGTTTTATGGCAACAGAAGTTTCAGCTAAGGAAAATATCTCTAAAGAACCTAGTGAAATTACCACAATTGAAGAAATTTCATCAGACAAAGACATATCAGAAGNTCAGCTAAGGAAAATATCTCTAAAGAACCTAGTGAAATTACCACAATTGAAGAAATTTCATCAGACAAAGACATATCAGAAGTGACTTTAGAAGAACAACCTAAAGTAGAATCAAATGTTGCATTAAAAAATAAAATTGATGAAGCATCTGATAATAAGAAAGAAGAATTAGAAATTACAACCACAATTGAAAAACTTTCATCAGACAAAGACATATCAGAAGTGACTTTAGAAGAACAACCTAAAGTAGAATCAAATGTTGCAATAATGAATAAAAGTGATGAAAAATCTGATAATAAGAGAGAAAAAATAGAATTTACGACTACAGTACAACCTATCAGTTCAGTATCAGATGACCAAGCGAAAAAAAAATCAGAATGGCAACCGGTGGGTGAAATTAAAGGACAAGCAAAAATTATAGAAGAAGGTGGTATTCGTTATAATAGTTTATCATCTACTGAAAAAAATGATAATAAAGTAAACGCAGCATTATATGAAAATAAAGATATTATAGTAAATGATGAAGGCGATACAACAATATCTGTAGATTTCATAGAAAAATCAGTTGCAAAAGAAAGTAGGTTTGGTACATATTTAAAATATAAAGATATTAATAACAATTTATTTGTAGGTTACGATAGTCAAGGATGGTTTTGGCAATATAAAGCAGGTAATGAAAACATTTGGTACCGTGGACGTCGTGTAGATGCACCAGAACAAGATTCAGAAAATCATTTAAAAATCTTATTAAATCATACTGGGAAATTAGATGCAACAAATAATGGAGAAAAATTGTTTGAAACATTAGAGATTCCAAAATCTGTAATGAAAAAATTAGAAGGTCAGAAAAAAGTTTATTTGAAATTAGGTAGTTTTAAAAAACAAATTACTAAAATCAATATCATTGCAGAAAATCAAAAGAAATCTGAAAGTTTGTCTGATTCAACAATCGAATCAACGATAGTTAATCCAGCTACACCATCAAAATTACCTACTATAAAAACAGCAGGGAAAAATATTGAATTAGAGTGGCATCCAGTAGGCAGTGTGCCAGGAGAAGCAAAAATTAAAGAAGAAAATGGTATCAGATATAATAGTTTATCTTCTACGTCAAAAAATGATAATAAAATAAATCCTTCTCTTTTTGAAAAAAAAGGTTTATCTTTAGATGAACAAGGTAATGCAACAGCATCAGTTAATTTTATTGAAAAATCTGCTGATAATGAAGGACGTTTTGGTGTATATTTAAAATTTAAAGATTCAAACAATCACTTATTTGTAGGATATGATAATCAAGGATGGTTTTGGCAGTATAAAGCACCTAAAGAAAATACTTACTATCGTGGAGAACGTATAGCAGCACCAAAAAAAGATTCATTAAATAACTTGGTAGTTTCTTTGAAAAATGATGGGCAATTAAATGCAACAAATAATGGAGAACAGTTATTTGATACTTTAACAATTCCACCAACTGTTATGACTGCCTTGCAAGATCAAAAGCATATTTATTTAAAATTAGGTAGTTTTGAACAACAAGTGACGAAAATTGATGTTTTGGCAGATAATCAACAAAATGTTGCACCGGCACTAGAAAAACCTATTGTTTTAGATAAAGGGTTAGAGAGCAATGATAGTGATGTTGTGTACGATACTATTACGTCTAATGTTTTAACCGCAACAATCGATAAAATGTTTCCACGCATCAAATCATATTCGTTAGATGGTTCTATTTTATACGGACAAGTAAATAAATTAGACACAGTTAAAATTAATGGTATTGACATTCGCCCAGATGTAATTTATAAAAAAATTGATGATGCAACGGCTAATTATATCATGACATTGAAAAATGAAGAACATTTTATAGATGCTGTTATAAAAGTAAAAGTACAAGTAGTTGAAAATGAGTTGCATTTTGATGTAATAGATGTTCATAATAATTATAATATTGAACCAGGTAAAGAAATTGATAATACTAAGAAATTAATTGAATTCATAGAGTTTCCAAATAACTATTTGGTTTCTGTAGGTTCTCAACAATCTGGTGCCAAATTTTCAGGTGCAGTAATGTCAACAGACACACATAAAAGTGGTGATGTTCATTTTAATGTTACGAACCCTATGCCAGATATAAAAAAAGGGTTGATGTATGGATTTATATCATCAAATGATTTAGCAGCAGGGATATGGAGTAATTCTCAATATAATTATGGAGGTGGAAGTAAAGATTTTACACGTTTAACAGTAGGAAAACAAACTATTGGTGAAAATAATTATATTGGTCTAGAAAGTTCTCCTTGGATTTATCAAAGAGCTTATAAAAATTTAGTCTATCCAGATTATACAATGGAGTTACCTAGTGCTAAGGTTGTTATCACTAAAGATAAAAATAATGATAACAAAGTAGATTGGCAAGATGGTGCAATTGCTTATCGTCAGATTATGAATAATCCTCAAGGTTGGGAAAAAGTTAAAGATTTGACAGCTTATCGTATTGCCATGAATTTTGGTTCACAAGCTCAAAATCCATTTTTAATGACATTAGACGGGATTAAAAAAATAAATTTAAATACAGATGGTTTAGGACAAGCAATTCTATTAAAAGGTTATGGTAGTGAGGGTCATGATTCGGGACATTTAGATTATGCAAATATAGGTGAGCGTATAGGTGGCGTTAAAGATTTCAAAAAATTAATTGCTGAATCACAAAAATATGGTGCAAAGTTAGGTATTCATGTTAATGCCTCTGAAACTTATCCTGAATCTAAATATTTTAATGAAGCATTACTTAAAAAAGATAAATATGGTAATTATTCATATGGATGGAACTGGCTAGATCAAGGGATTAATATAGATGCTGCATATGATTTAGCGCATCAACGATTAGAACGTTGGAAAGAATTGAAAGAGAAACTAGGAGACGGTTTAGATTTTATTTATGTTGATGTTTGGGGAAATGGTCAATCAGGAGATAATGGTGCATGGGCTAGCCATATGTTAGCAAAAGAAATAAATAATCAAGGTTGGCGTTTTGCCATTGAATGGGGATATGGAGCAGAGTACGATTCTACTTTTCAACATTGGGCAGCTGATTTAACATATGGCGGTTATAAATTAAAAGGGATTAATAGTGATATAGCACGTTTTATTCGTAATCATCAAAAAGATTCATGGGTAGGAGATTACCCAGCTTATGGTGGCGCAGCAAATGCACCATTATTAGGTGGATATAACATGAAAGATTTTGAAGGATGGCAAGGTCGAAGTGATTATGAAGGATATATAACTAATTTATTTGCTAATGACATTATGACAAAATATTTTCAACATTATTTGGTTAACTCTTGGATTAAAGGAAAAGAGGTCACTATGTCAGATAATGGTCAAACATATCAATGGCAACCAGATATGGAAATTTCTTTAATTGATGATAAAGGGAATACAGTAATTATTAAACGTAAATCTAATGATTATAATAATCCTTTATATAGAGAACGTATTGTTACTTTAAATGGCAGAGTAATTGAAAATGGTAAGTCATATTTAGTACCTTGGAATTGGGATGCTAATGGACATGATTTACCTATAGAACAAGAAAAAATGTATCATTTTAACAAAGAAAGTGGTATGACGACTTGGACATTACCAGATGATTGGCGTACAAATGATAAAGTATATTTATATAAATTAACTGAATTAGGACGTCAAGATGAAAAAGTGCTAAATGTTTTAAATGGTCAAATCGTTATTGAAGCAGTTGAGAATCAACCTTATGTTCTTTACCGTACAAAACAAGGTCCGTCCATCATTAATTGGAATGAAGGCCAACATATTTATGATCAAGGATTTAATAGTGGTACTTTATCACATTGGCAAGTAGAAGGTGGTCAAGGAGCAGTAAATATTGTAAAATCACAAGGTTCTAATAATATGCTTGCTATTCAAAATAATGATAAAGTTGTAACATTAACACAAAATTTAACAGATTTAAAACCTAATACAAATTATGCTGTTTATGTTGGAGTTGATAATAGAAGTGATGCACAGGCAAGTTTAATAGTTAATACAGGTACAAATATTTTTAGTAATTATACAAAAAAATCAATTGCTAAAAACTATATTAAATCTTATGCACATAATACAAATCCACGTACTGCAACAATTGATGATACAAGTTATTTCCAAAATATGTATGTCTTCTTTACAACTGGTAATGATGTAAGTAATGTAAAATTATCTTTATCACGTGAAGCGGATAATAAATCTACTTACTTTGATGAGATACGTATTTTTGAAAATAATTCAACTATGTATAATCAACAACATAATATTTCAAATACAATCTTTAAACAAGATTTTGAAAATGTTCCGCAAGGTATTTTTCCGTTCGTTATCGGAGGAATTGAAAATGTTACTGATAATCGCACACATTTATCAGAAAAACATACACCATATACACAAAGAGGTTGGAATAATAAAAAATTAGATGATGTGATTGAAGGTACATGGTCACTTAAAACAAATGGTTTAACAGGTAGAAATAAATTAGTTTATCAAACAATTCCACAAAATTTTAGATTTGAACCTGGAAAATTCTATAATGTAAGTTTTGATTATGAAGCTGGGGACAACGGTACATATGCATTTGCAATAGGTGAAGGAGAATATACATCATCAAATAATTTACAATTAAAACCATTAGAAAATACTTGGACTGATAGCGATAAAGCTAAGAGAGTTAAATTTTTAGTAAAAGGTAATGATAGTGGAAATACATGGATTGGTATCTTTTCTACTTCAAAAACAGCAAATACACATGATACTACTAGTAATGCTGCTAACTTCCAAGGATATAAAGATTTTGTTTTAGATAATCTAGTAATTGAAGAAATAGTAGTTACTGGAAAAAAAATAATAGAAGAGGCTCTGAACAATTATGTTCCAGTTATTGATGACAACTATACATTTGATTCGTTAGAAAAATACAAAAATAGTGTATTAAATTTATTAAATGCTAAAGATAGTATTTCTATTGAGGAGGCAAAAGTTTTAATAGATGAAGTAAAGACAGCAAAATTAGGTTTGTCTCCTATTAAGACGACTGTTGATTTTACGGATATTAGAACAGTAAATGCGCCTTCACAATTAGGGAAAGAAATTGAAAATGCTTTTGATAATAATTTGAATACAGTTTGGCATACACCTTGGGATGCAAACAGCATTAATAAATCAGTTGTCATTGAATTTAATGATATTAAAACATTATCTGGCTTAGAGTATATCCCACGTCAATCAGGCACAAATGGTATGTTAAAAGATTTAGATGTTGTAGTTATGGATGAACATAATATGTCACATTTAATTACAATTAAAAATTGGCCAGAAAACCATCAAAATAAAGTAATTAACTTTGATACAAATATTAATGCTAAAAAAGTAATAATTACTGGAAGAGCATCATATGGAGAAGAAAGTAAGTTTCAATCTGCGGCAGAATTTAGATTTTTGTTATCAAAACCACAAAAACAAATAGTAGATAAAACAAATTATTTACAAAGTTTAGATCAACTAGAACAATTAGACAAAAATCATATTTTATTATCGAAAATTAAATCAAAGGTTGAATCATATGAATCTCTAAATTTATTAACATCAAATAGTTTATCAGAAGTCACTAAGATAATTCAAAATGAAATTATGAATATAACATTAAGACAAAATCAGCCACCAGTAGCAGAACAACCAA
>NZ_JBZXTS010000062.1:0-6566 GCF_058895785.1 Staphylococcus sp. B1(2026) | reverse complement strand
ATTCAAAATAACATGACTCTAAAACCTCGTGTAAGTGTTTTTGAAATTTTAGATTACGTGTCATTTGCTGTGACAAAGCTTCAATTTTGAATGATTCAAACTATATTTCATACTGAAAAAAATCATTATCTAATATATGTTGTGGTATATCATATACTTGTCTTGGTTCAATGATGAGTACATTTAAGTGATTCAATTGAATATATTCAATAATACTCGCAACTTCTTTTTTTGAAAAATAGCTACAAATATTAATTAATATTAATACTTTTTCTTTTTTATAATATTTAAAAACTTGTAAAATATTAAAAATTTTATCTAGTAATGTATCTGTATATGTATCAATTTTAACACCTAAAGATTTTAAAAGTTCTTGAATCGTAATTTCATCATATATTAAATTAAAATTATTTTCAATTAATTCCTTAGCTAGAATATCTGTAATTTCATTTGCCAATTGTTCAATTTTAGATTTTGTTTCAATATGTAAATTCAAATCACTTTCGATATCCTCATACAATTTTTTTAATATTGTCGTATTATTTAGATCAAAACTAATAATATCAGTAATAATGAGCAAATCTGTTGGCTTATATTTATTAAATTGCTTGTTAGTACAAATAATTTTTTCATCATGTATATGAAAAGCATAAACAATGTTCGAAAATAATTCTTGATTTTCAATCGATAATATATGTTTGGGTGCAATAGTAATATAATCATCTAAACATGGTAACTTAATTATCATCTGACCATTCCTCTCCTAAAAATACAATTCTTTTATCTGTATTGGCGATTGATGTATTTTTTTCACCATGAAGATATATCATCTTAGAAAATTGTTTTTCTGTCACTGTTAAAATCGTAATATTCCCCTCTTTTGGATTATTAGCTTTAAGCCTTGTTAACATAGCATTGTTGGCTGTACTATTTAATAAAATTTTACTGTACACAGAAAATTGATGCATAATGAATCCTTCGTCAATTAAAAATTTTCTGAACTTTCTATAGGCTTTTCTTTCTGCGTGTGTACTTACTGGCATATCGAACATTAATAACATTCTCATATATCTGTAACTCATAGCCTAAATACAGGCACCCCTTTATTCTTATCATTATTTAAACACTTGATTACTTTTTTTGTATATTCACTAATAATATTCGTCAAATACATTTCCCTATGATTAAATTCAAAAGTATCAACAAATATTGTAAATAATTTCTTTTTAATGAATGTAAAATTTTCACATCTGTTTTCATAAACAATTTTATCAATAAGTGGTCTAAAAGGTTCCATCAAATCACTGGCTAAATTAAAATGATTAAATTGATTATTATGTTTCAAACCAAATTGCGTCATACAACCATTTAACGTAATTTCTCTAGCAAACATACTTAAAATTAAACTATAACCATAATCTAAAGCAGCGTTAATATCATTATTTTGATCTCTATTGAAATCATTACCAAATAGTTGATTAAAATATATTCTAGCAGCATGTCCCTCACGATTTGTTGAATCAAAAGGTTGTAATTCATCTAGCAACTTATTTAAAACAGTTATTTTCTCATATAAATCAAAATACTCTAAACAGATTGTTTGATTAATAATCTTTTGTGCAATGATATCTGTCCAAACAAGACATTTAATATCATCTTGCCATTGTAATTGTTTATTTAATTGTAAACTACTATCATGTCTGGCATAAAAAGCTTGTAATTGTGCATGCGGTAATCGCTTATCATCACAAAAAATAACTAGAACTTTTTCATCTACTAATTTTTTAATTAACATTGTCGTAATAACAATATCAGTCGTTTCTAATAATAAAATATCTATCTCAGATAAGTGAATCAATTCTGTTTGTTGCGCTGATTTAAATACTAAATGATTATTTTGATAACTTAATTTTGAATGTTGATTAATAATAACTGTTCGCCACGACATTATAATTTCTCCAAATCAATACGTGTTTCATATAGTCCTGTAGGTGATTGATGAATGATTTGACCAGTTAAGACCATTGATTTACTGTTAGTATTCACATACCCTCGATCTCGTCTACCACTAGTAAAACCAAAAAACTTAAATTCTGATGCTGCTCTTGTTTGCACTAATTTCAATAAATCAATAAATGATTTTTTAATTTCTTCTAAATTATCAATATCAATATTTGCCTTAGCATAAGCTGCTTTTATGTCATTTATAAATTTATCATTGACATAATTATTATTTAATGCAAAGTCACAAATGATATTTAATAATTCATCTAACTCTGATAAATGTTGTTTTATATAATTATAAGCTTCTGGACAATCTTGTTTATCTGCTTTTTTCAAATTAGCGAGCAACTTAACAAAATGCTTATTTAATCTGAATTGCGTGCCTTTATGAAATTCTTTTTCACTAGCAATATAACGTTTTAAACCATTATTTGATTCAATTAAAGTGTTTTTAGGTAGTTTTTTATAAGCTAATAATTGCCCTTTGATTTGTGAAGTTAAATAGGCTTGTGGATCTTGTTCAAATAAAGTATGTTCAATGATAGGCACGGCCAATAATTTCTTTTCAATTTTAGATTTTGGTGTTTGAAATTTAACAATGACTGCACAAGCCATTTTAATACTTGTAAAACCACCATATTTGTCAGTATCCCATTGTCGTTTTCTAGGGATTAATTTCCCCTTCGGTGATTTAGGTAATACACTTTCATTGTAAAATTCACCTGTCTGATATTCTATCTTTTTAACAATATTAACAGGATAGTCAAAAAGACAACGTTTAATGATCGGTATAGATGATTGATCCCATAAAATTTCCCCAGTATCATCATCGGAATATCTTTTTTTATCAAAAAACTTCATAATATTTTTATATAATCTTTTTTCCTCTGTTGCTTTATTATTAGAATTTCTATAAGTCTTTTTATTAAATTCACCATAAATCAAACTTTTATCTGCTTTAGGATGTACTTTTAAAATTGCTAGTGCTACTACTGCTGCTAAATACGCATCATGCGCATGATGATAATCATTTAATTCTCTTAATTTATATAAATTAAATTTATTTCTAAATTCTGAAACTAAGGCTGATTTTAGAGTGATAATATTAGTCTCTTCTTTATTAAATTTTTCATATAAAATACTAGCTACCTGTTTGGTAATTTGTCTTGTTTCCACTAACTGTCTTTGTACAAATCTATGTCTATCTTCATCAGTAAATGCTGTTTTAATTAAACGTGCAAATTTAGTCTCACTTATTAAACTAGCATTTTTTAATAAAGTCCAAAATGGCATCATTTTATCACGTACTTCTTTAACCAAAACATCACCAGATTTTTGAACATTATTAATAGAAGTTGTTAAAACTTTATTATCAATTGAATCATCTTTAATTACATTTCTAGGTATAATATGATCGACATGATATTGAGCTAAATCTCCTAATTCTAACTTCTCTCCACTATACATATCTTTACCATTTTGTAAATAATATAAATAAACTTTTTCACTATTTAAAGTTGACTTATCTATATTATCTACTGATAAATGCTCAACAAGTTGACTTAAACCTTCTTTTATTTTTTTGAATCTTGTGGCAGTTTGATGAGTATGTTGATTTTCTCTAGCCATTTCAATAACGATATGTTTAGGTGGTCTGCCCATAATATGAACTAATTCATTAACTATAGTTAAACTTTGTAAGATCCCTTTTTTTATCGCAGGATTACCTGTAATACCTTGAATTATTTCAACTTCATTATATTGTTTTAAATGTTTTTGTTGATAGTCAAAAATATCATTAACGAAAGATAATTCACTATCTCTTATTAATTGCATAAAATTACGATGTTTCGTATCAGTCATTAAATAGTCTAAAATAGTTTTATGACTATCTCGTTCTCTTAATTCTACAAGTAATTTTTTAGACAATCTTCCCCAACCCGTAAAACGTTGATTAACTAAAAATTTCAAAGCTGTTTTAGAAAAAATAGCATGATAATCACGTAATTGCTCTTTTCTCATTTTTTTATCTTCGAATAATGTTAATTTTTTAATAATATCTTCAAACAGCTCTTCATGCTTTTCATCATCTAATAATTTTTTAACTTCTTCATTTTTTGATAAAGCTAAATAAGTTGAATAATTAGCATTGAATTTTTCTTTAATCCCCTCTAATTTTATATCTTTTGAATAATCACCAGACATTTCTAATAAGGTTATAATATCTTTTTCTGTTACTGTCTTTTTCTTTTTAAATAATTCATTAAAAACTTTATCTTTTTGAACAGCATTTAAATATTCTACAGTATTTTCATATTTAATTTTAATTTTAGTTAATTCATTAAAGATCATATATTTTTGATAAATTAAACTTGCTTTTGGTAAAACTTTTTCACCTGGTAAATATGTATCATCTAAAATCATTCGAGTAATAAAATTTTCTGCTGATGCCTTATAATCAACAACTTCTTCAATATTCCAAGGTGTAATTTTATCATCACTATTTCTTACTAACCAAGCATATTCAGATTGACCTTTAGCTAATGGACCAATGAAATATGGTATTCTAAATTTCAATAATTGTTCAATTTTTTCTCTATTTTCTTTCAAAAATGGATAATACTGTTGTTGTTTATCTAAAATTTTCATCATTTCATATAAATGAATTTGATAAGGTAACACAACATTGGCAAAACTTCTCTGTTTCAATAGAAATACTTCTCTATCCATTTTATCCAAGAAATCGTAATTCTCAATAGCAGAATGCTCTAATAATCGTTTTTTCAATGCTTTATAAAACGTTGCTTGATCAATTACCGTCGCATTCGTTTGGCTCACTTTACCTTCAATATAACTCGCATAACTATCAATTGTATTATTTTTAAATATGTCCTTATAATGATGCGGTAAGTATTCACTAACAAATGCTTTTAACTCATGTAAATCTATTTTATGTTGTTCATACCTTTCTACCATATTGGCAGATAAAATCGCTTCACTCTGTTTAATATCTCCTGCAATAATACCCGATAACATTATCGCATTATAAACATTTTTAGCTTTATCAAAAACTTCTCGATATTCTTCACCAATAATCGTTAATACATTTTCTAATTCTTCTTCATAGCTATCTTTAGATAATTGAATTTTCAAATCTTGATTAGCTTTAATTTCAAAGTATTTTTTCAAATCACCTTGATTACCGACAATTAATTTCAAAAACTGATGAAATAATTTATTTGATTTTTCTTTAGGAAATAGTTTTAATAAACTTTCAGCTTTTTTACTCTTAGATACACTAGCTATTAATTGTTGTTCAGCATCTACGTTTTCACTCACTTTATTAATCACACCATCATTAATAAAATCAGCAAAAGTGGTATTATAACTTTCTAAAAATTCATTAAAAACTTCTGATACAGATAAATGACTAAAGTCGATTTGACCTTCAATTAAAAAATTACCACGATATTTAATCATATGTGCAAATGCAAGATAAATTAAACGTAAGTCTGCTTTCTCTTGCCCATCAACTAATGCTTTTCTCAAATGATAAATCGTTGGATATTTTTCATGATAAGCTTGTTCTTCTTCAAAATTACCGAAAATAGGATGTCTATTATATTGTTTATCTTGTTCTACTAAAAAGCTTTCTGATAAACGTGGGAAAAATGATTCATCAATTTGCATAATGTCATTAAAAAATATTTTTTGTAACTCATTAATTCTCTGTTTTTTTCTCGTATATCTTCGACGCGTACCACGTTTAAGTCTTCTACTTGCTGCCGTTTCACCTGCTTCAAATAATAAGCTACCTATAAAATTTTTCTTTATATTTTTTCTATCTGTATTACCTAAAACCTTCATTTTCTTTTTAGGAATAGAAAAATCATCATAAACAACAGCATAACCTACAGAATTAGTACCTATATCTAAAGCAATTGTATAATCTTTTTTTTGCATATTTTTCTCCTTGAAATTTATATTGAACATGTTATAATAAATGCAGAATCATTCAAAATAACATGACGCGTTAAAATAAGGCTTAGTCCGTATCCAATTAAATTGGCACTGTTTCGGTGCTTATTTTTTTATCTATAAACTCATCTTATAAAAAAAACAAACTAATGTAAAGTTAATTTTGCAAACGCAAACACCCCTCACTATCTCCATGAAGGGTGTTTTATATTATAATTAAATGACTAGCTATTATAAATGCATAAACATAGTCTATAGAAAAAAGTCGTTAGAAATAAAATAGCAATAGAATCGCTAAAATCTTTAAAATAAGGAGAAATAATATGGATTATCTAAAATTAAAAGTTAACAGATTAATAATATATCTAATATTATTTACACTATTATATTTAATATCAAAAAATATAATAGGTTCATTAATAATATTTACACAATTTTCAGAATTATATTTTATGAAAAGAAATACTTCTACCAACTATGATAAAATTTTAAATTCATTAATCATACTACTGACAATTACATCTTTCATCATTCAACTCTATCAAATATAAAAGCAAATCATTCAAAATAACATGACTCTAAAA
>NZ_JBZXTS010000061.1:0-6952 GCF_058895785.1 Staphylococcus sp. B1(2026) | reverse complement strand
TGTTCAGACAAGTGTTGACAATCCATATATAAGACAATTCAAAAAGAAATTAATCAATTTCAACTTTCTTTTTGAATTTTTTTATGTTCAATCAAAAAATAGGCTACATCGCTCTCAAAATAACTTGTCACTATGCATATATCATTATATAATAAACTTTAATACATCTGTATAAGAAATGAGTGATATTTTGGAAATTGAAAAGATCTTTAGAATTAATAATCTGCTAGATTTTTATCAACAATTATTAACGACTAAACAACAAAAATATATGCAATTATACTATACTGATGATTTTTCTTTAGGAGAAATCGCAGAAGAGTTTAATGTTAGTCGTCAGGCAGTTTATGACACTATTCGCAGAAGTAGTCAATTATTAGAAGAATACGAAGAAAAATTACATTTATTAAAAAAATACAATGAACGTCAAATGATGATAAATGAATTACAAATACTAGCAAAACAAGAAAATCATCTACAATTGTCACAGTTAATTCAACAATTAGCAACATTAGATGAAACATAGGGATAAAGGAGAAATGATATGGCATTTGAAGCATTATCACAAAGATTACAAAAAACATTAGATAAAATTAGAGGTAAAGGTAAAGTTTCAGAACAAGATGTTAAAGAAATGATGCGTGAAGTAAGATTAGCTCTACTTGAAGCAGATGTTAACTTTAAAGTTGTTAAATCATTTGTTAAAACTGTTAGTGAACGTGCTGTAGGTGCAGATGTTATGAAATCTTTAACACCAGGGCAACAAATTGTTAAAATCGTTCAAGATGAATTAACAGCTTTAATGACTGATGGTGAAGCATCAAGTGATTTTATTATCTGTAAAGAATCACCACAAATTACGATGATGGTTGGTTTACAAGGTGCTGGTAAAACAACAACAACAGGTAAATTAGCTAATTTATTACGTAAAAAGTATCACCGTAAACCATTATTAGTTGCAGCAGATATTTATCGACCAGCTGCTATTAATCAATTAATTACACTAGGTAAACAATTAGATATCCCCGTTTTTGAGATGGGGAATCAAACAGAGCCATTAGAAATAGTTAAACAAGCTTTAGTTTATGCTAAAGAAAATAAATTAGATTATATTATTATTGATACTGCCGGTCGCTTGCATATTGATGAAACTTTAATGAATGAATTAAAAGAAATTAAATCTTTTGCTCAACCACAAGAAGTATTTTTAGTAGTGGATGCTATGACTGGGCAAGATGCTGTCAATGTAGCACAATCATTTGACGAAGCTTTAGGCGTAACAGGCGTTGTTTTAACTAAATTAGATGGGGATACACGTGGAGGTGCTGCATTATCTATTCGTGCAGTAACAGGTAAGCCTATTCGATTTACAGGACAAGGTGAAAAATTAGATGCCATTGAACCTTTTTATCCAGATCGCATGGTATCACGTATTTTAGGTATGGGTGATGTTTTAAGTTTGATTGAAAAAGCACAAAGTGCTATCGATGAAGAACAAGCATTAGCTATGCAAAAGAAAATGAAAGAACAATCATTTACATTTGATGACTTTTTATCAAGTTTTTCTCAAATTAAAAAGATGGGTCCGCTTCAAGATATTATTAAAATGATACCTGGTATGAATAAAATTAAAGGGTTAGATCAATTAAATATTGATGATAAACAAATCAGTCATATTGAAGCGATTATTAAATCTATGACGACATTAGAGAGAGAAGATCCAAGTATTATTAATATGTCACGTAGAAAACGTATTGCAACAGGTAGTGGGCGTCCATTAAGTGAAGTCCACCGTTTAATTAAACAATTTGATGAAATGAAAAAAATGATGAAACAAATGAGTGGATTTAACATGAAAGGTAAACAAAAAGGCGCTTTAAATCAATTAATGAAAGGGTTTGGTGGCGGTAATTTACCGTTTTAATATTATGGTAGAACAATATTGGCAACAATTTATAAATGAACATCCACAATATCGTCATCAAAATTATATTAGTTTTGCATTGTGTGGTGAAGGGCATCCTATGGCAGATGAATTAGCCGAACTCGTCAAAAAAGGTATTAAACAAGCTACCTCTAGTTTAGCCATTTTATATGATGAAACAGGTGAAGATATGCCTAAAGTAGGTGATATTAGTATCATATTAAATAGTTCTAATCAACCTGTATGTATTATAAAAAATACAGTAGTATCACTTATTCCGTATAATGAAATGAATGATACACATGCTCTAAAAGAAGGCGAAGGTGATAAAAGTTATAAATATTGGAAAGAGACACATGATATCTTTTTCAAAGATTATTTAGCAGAATATAACTTACCTTTTTCAGAACAACTATTGGTTTTATTTGAAGAATTTGAAGTGATTTATACATTCTAATAGTATAGCTTTAAGATATAGAAAGATATGTATCTTAAAGCTATACTTTTTTATTTAAATAAATTCATGTATAATGAAAAATAAAAGAAGATACAGGATACAAGGAGAGATTGAGTTGAAAAAAGAACAAGACCATCAACATCGTACTTCACAAGTAAAAACTCTATTTGTTACTAATTATATGAGATTTTTAGGTGGTATTAATTTATTATTCACCTTATTTATTGTCATTTTATTAGGTATTGTTATCATTATATATGATAAAATATCGTATATTTTTACGCCAATTGTTGTATTAATTTCAACAATTGTCACCCCTTTACTGATTGCATTGATTTTATATTATTTATTAAGACCCATCGTCAGTTTTTTAGAAAAATTTAATATTAAAAGATTACCAGCCGTATTAATTGTTATTGGTGCATTAATTGCTTTAGCTACTTCATTAATTTTATGGGTAACACCTATTTTATTCGAACAATCAGAAGTTTTTGTATTTAGTTTTCCTATTTATTTAAAACGTTTAGGCAATTCAATACAAGAATATTTTCAACATAGTCGATTATTTAAACAGTACTATGATGATATTTTAATTTGGTTACAACATAATATGCCAAATTTTACACATATTGTGAGCAATTCATTGGGTGGCGCTTATCAAAGTATTTTGAATATTGTAGGTATTATCAAAGATTTTGCGGTCGTTATCATGACTTTTCCATTTGTTTTATTCTTTATTTTAAAAGATAGAGAAAAATTTCAAATGTATACTTTGAGTTTTTTACCACCAAAATATCGTAAAAAAATGACAGAAATTATTATTAAAATGGATACACAAGTAGGTTCATACATACAAGGGCAAATTTTAGTTTCATTATGTATAGGTATTTTATTATTTATAGGTTATTCAATTATTGATTTACCTTATGCTTTACCTTTAGCGATGTTAGCCAGTATTATGAGTGTAGTGCCTTATTTAGGTCCAGCTATTGCCATTTCTCCAGCATTAATTGTTTCACTTGGTGTTGGTGGTTGGTTATTATTTTTCAAATTGATCATTGTTTGGGGTGTTGTTCAATTTTTAGAGGGGAATTTTATTTCACCGAATATTATGGGGAAAACTTTATCTGTCCATCCATTAACGATTATTATGGTATTATTAGTTTCTGGTAATCTATTTGGTGTAATTGGTGTTGTCTTAGGTATTCCAGGTTATGCAGTTTTAAAAGTGTTATTATCTGAGATATTTGATACTTTTAAATTTAGATACAATAAGTATTTTGGGGAAGAAGATAATTTCTATGAATGTGAATCTAAACATAGGGAATAGGTTAATTAAATGAAAAAAATAAAAATAAATTCAACTATAAAAAATATATTACAAGCTATTTTAATCATCGCTGTTTTAATTTTTGTTTACACAAAATTAAAAAGTGAGTTGAAAAATATCGATTTTTCTCAAGTCGGACAATTACTTTATGATATTGGAATTTTTAAAGCTACTATTATCTTTGTAGCTGGCTTTATTGGTGTTAGTATTTTAAGTATCTATGATTTCTTAATTGTTCGTGCATTAGGTTTACAAAATAAAATAGGGCATATTCGCACCTATAAAATTAGTTTTATGACGAATTCTTTAAATATGGTGCTTGGCTTTGGTGGCTTTATTGGAGGCGCTTTACGTTTTTATCTATATAAGCCTTACTATGATAATTCGAAAAAATTAACATCTAGTATCGGTATGTTACTGGTCTCAATGTTAACGGGTATTAGTTGTTTAGCATTTTTAGTTGTTGTAGGTATTATTGATGCTTCAGTAATTATTCATTCAAGACCATGGTTATACTATGCATTAATTATTATTAGTTTATTTTTTCCAATTTATTTATTTAGTACATATCGTAAACCAACGATTCAGGAAGATAAACATTTAGCAGTTAAATTAGCAATCGTTTCCATTTTAGATTGGGTAGCAGCCGGTACATTAATTATTTATATTTTACATATTTTAAAAGTAGAAGTTGCTTATTCACAAGTTTTAGGTGTGTTTATTGTTGCAGCAATTGCTGGTTTAATTTCGATGGTGCCAGGTGGTTTTGGTACGTTTGATTTATTAATTCTATTAGCTTTTAGTCAACTAGGTATTTCTAATAATATCACAGCAACTATTTTAATGTTATATAGACTATCTTATTATTTAATTCCATTTAT
This sequence comes from Staphylococcus sp. B1(2026), assembly GCF_058895785.1. Classification (NCBI taxonomy): domain Bacteria; kingdom Bacillati; phylum Bacillota; class Bacilli; order Caryophanales; family Staphylococcaceae; genus Staphylococcus; species Staphylococcus sp. B1(2026). The sequence goes on along the minus strand of NZ_JBZXTS010000061.1, from coordinate 2,360 downwards.
CACAGGTTTATTTTTGATTTTACAAGAATTTTGGTTAACGCGTGTTCAGAAACATTATCAAGAGTTTTTAAAACCAGCGATAGATACAAGTACGGTCATTTTTTCTTTACAAAAAGGCTGGATTAATAAATTACCATTTTTAATATTAGGTTCATTGAATTTTATCAGTGCGATTATTTTGCTGCTATATACATTTAATTTTACAAATACTATTCAAAATGACATGATAAGCTATTCATTAATTATTATTCAAATTTCAGCAGCTATTTTATTAATTGACTCAGCCTTATCACTAATTCAAGAAACCATTGTTGCACACTTGCAAGGAAGTTTAGCTTTAATTTTATTAATTGTAACTAATTTCTTTGCAGACAAAGGTTATTTTATTATGATTTGGTTAACTATCTTATTAATTTTAACGATATTAGGTATTAATAGCACCACGAGTATTAGAAAACCTTTAATGTTATTTCGTTCACCACTACATAGTATGATTGTTTTATCAGTAACCCTATTAATTTATTATTTTTATAAATTATCATTAAAGCTTTTTAATAGTGATGTAATTTCATTATCTCAGTCAATTACTATTTTTGTTCTATCTATCACTGTCTATGTATTATTTAATTTGATTATTAATTTTTATATTATCTCTAAATATGATTTAACTATTTCACATAAATTATCAATCAAACAACGTCGTCATATTTTGAAACATTATGGTGGTAATTATTTAGCACATTTAAGTTTCACAGGTGATAAATTATTTTATACGAATGAAATGAAAGATGCTTATTTACAATTTGTCCAAATAAAACAAACGATTATTATTTTAGGCAATCCTATTGGTAATAGTAGTGCTTTTCAAAAATTATTACAATCTTTTTATAGACGTGCCAATTATATTGGTGTTGATGTCATTTTTTATCAAACATCTAGTGAATATATGGCACTCTATCATAATTTTGGGAATTCATTTTTCAAATTAGGTGAAGAAGCCATTATTGATCTACAACGTTTTAAACTATCAGGCAGAAAAATGCGTGGGTTACGTTCAACAATTAATAAATTCAATAGAAATGGTTACTATTTTGAATTGATTGATGCGCCATTAGATTATGATGTGTTTGAAGAAATACAAACTATTTCAGATAAATGGTTAGACGGTAATAAAGAATTAGGCTTTTCATTTGGTCAATGTAAATATCCTTATTTAAAACAAGCACCAGTTGCAGTCATTAAAAATAAAGAAGGTCATATTTGCGCTTTTGCAACAATTATGCCAACTTATAAAAATCAAACAATAACGGTTGATTTAGTTAGATTTGAAAATCATCAAACACCATCCTTAGTAGATTTCCTATATATTAATATTATTTTATGGGCACAATCACAATCTTATCATTATTTTTCTATAGGTATTGCGCCATTATCTGATTTAGGTGCCATGTCTAATCGTTATTTAAGAGAACGTATTGCCGTGACATTATTTGATAATATTCATGCAATATATGGTACACAAGGCTTACGTAAATATAAACGAAAATTTAAACCGATATGGCGACCTAGATTTTTAGTCTATCCTAAATATTCTAATGTGTTAATTTATTTATATTTTATTAATAAAGCCATTAATTCTACTAAACGAACATTAAGGAGGAAGTAATAATGAGCATTTATTTATTATCATTATATTTAGTATTAGCTTATTTAGTTGGTAATATTATGGGTGGATATATTGTTGGCTTATTTTATCACATTAATATTAGTGAGGTAGGAAGTGGTAATGTTGGTTCTCGTAATGCAGGACGTGTGTTAGGCGTTCCCGCATTTATTGTGACGGCTTTAATTGATGGTGGAAAAGGTTTTTTCATCGTATTATTAGGTAAATTTTGGCAAATTTCAACAACATTTATTTTATTAGCTAGCTTACTTGTCATTATTGGTCATATTATGCCCGTATTATTTAAATTTAGAGGTGGACAAGGTATTGCTACATTAATTGGTGCCATGCTAGCTTTAAATTGGTGGCTAACGATCATTATTTTACTAGGTATTGTGATATTAGCTGTGATATTAAAAAGTGCTACATTAGGCTTTTATATAATCATGATCATGAGTAGTATAGTTCAATTATTTATTAATTATATGATTTTTCCGAATCGAATTTTAATATGCTTTATTGTCATTGTTATTCTTGTTAAAAGTGAATTAGAAAATATAGGTAAAATATGGCATAAATTATTTAATTAGATTGAAGTGAGAAAAATAGTAGTTATGGATATTTTTCTCACTTTTTATTTAATCTATTCAATTTAGTATCTATTGCGTAGTCCAAAATCCTATGGGGGTCAAGAAGG